>CAZCFC010000050.1:0-14975 GCA_964497815.1 uncultured Cypionkella sp. | reverse complement strand
GTCCATCAGGCCCGGGTTCAGGCAATCATAAGGTTCCAGCCCAATCGCCCTGAGTTGGCCGCGGATGGCCTCCATTTGCGACGGATCAACGCCCGCTTCGATCACCGAGGACACAAAAGCCGCAAAGCCGGGTTGCGCCCAACCCTTTTCTTCAAACCGCTCGGGATGGATGAAATCCAGTCCCTGAAACGGGTGCTCGCGGGTGACGGGCCCGTACATATGAACGCCGCAGGCCTGGCAAGCGTGGCGCTGGATCAAAGCGGCTGGATCAACAACGGAAAGCTTGTCACCGTTTTCAAGCACAGTCACCTTGTCATGCGGGGCCACCGCCACCACCGAAAAGATTGCCCCCTCGGGCTTCCAGCACTTCGTGCAGCCGCAGGCGTGGTTGTGGGCAATCTGGCCCTCGACACGCACGCGCACAGGTTTGTCAGTACAGGCGCAAACAAGCGTGCCACCTGTGAAATCCGGCGAGGTCGCGGTGATGCCGCTGTCCAGTGCCGGGTGCAATTTCGGTTTGGTCATGTGGTGTCTCCTCCCATTTCCCCGGATAGTACGCGCCGGTCCGGTTCCGGTATTGTGATCTCAGAATACGACGACGGACCGGATGCTTTCGCCCGAATGCATCAGATCGAAGCCTTTGTTGATGTCTTCCAGCTTGAGGATATGGGTGATCATCGAGTCGATCTCGACCTTGCCCTCCATATACCAATCGACGATCTTCGGCACATCGGTGCGGCCGCGTGCGCCGCCGAATGCGGTGCCTTTCCAGACCCGTCCCGTCACCAGCTGGAACGGCCGGGTTTCGATCACCGCCCCTGCGGGGGCCACACCGATGATGATCGACTGACCCCAGCCGCGATGGGTGCATTCCAGCGCGTCGCGCATCACCTTGACGTTGCCTGTGCAGTCGAAGGAATAATCCGCGCCGCCAATCTTGTCGAATGGCGTCTTGGTCATATCGACAATCGCCTGCACGACCGAGCCTTCGATCTCTTTCGGGTTGACGAAATGCGTCATCCCGAACCGCTCGCCCCATGCTTTTTTATCGTTGTTCAGATCGACGCCGATGATCATATCGGCCCCAGCAAGCTTTAGCCCCTGAATGACGTTCAACCCGATGCCGCCCAGACCGAAAACCACGGCCTTCGCACCAATCTCGACTTTGGCCGTGTTGATCACGGCACCGATACCGGTGGTCACGCCACAGCCGATGTAGCAAATCTTGTCAAACGGCGCGTCGTCGCGCACCTTGGCCAACGCGATTTCAGGCACGACCGTGTGGTTGGCGAAGGTAGAGCAGCCCATGTAGTGGTGGATCGGGGTGCCATCCAGCATGGAAAACCGGGTGGTGCCGTCGGGCATCAAGCCTTGGCCCTGTGTTGTGCGGATGGCGGTGCAAAGGTTGGTCTTGCGAGACAGGCACGACGGACACTCGCGGCATTCGGGTGTATAAAGCGGGATGACGTGATCGCCGGGTTTCAGCGTGGAGACACCCGGCCCGCATGCGATGACGACACCAGCGCCTTCGTGGCCAAGGATGGCCGGAAACAACCCCTCGGGATCGGCACCCGACAGGGTGAATTCGTCGGTATGGCAGATACCAGTGGCCTTGATTTCAACCAGAACCTCACCGAACTTTGGATCGGCAAGATTTACCTCCATGATTTCAAGCGGTTTGCCGGGTGCGATGGCGACGGCGGCGCGTGTGCGCATTGAAAATACTCCCCTGATATTTGGCGACAGGCTGGGCGAAATGGGGCGAAATTGCAACGCGAGAAACGACATCTGATGCGCCCTTTGCTCCAACCGCGTGCGCTTGTGCTGGCCATGTCGGCCCGGGTGGCCGCGCCTTGGCTTGCGCCGCCTGCACCGGGCTGGGCTGACAAAATGCCCACCGGTTGCGGCGCGGTGCCCTTTGCCCATCTGGTTGGGCCACCGGCAGTGCGGGTGCCTACGGCGGGTTGGCCGGGGATATGCCGGGTGGTGACTTCGGGGGATCACGACGCAAAGGCACACCCCAAAGCGGATCTATCTGGCTATTGATGGCAACGGCGCGGTGACACGGCTGACCTGCGGATAACATGCCCGCGCGGATTTCACCGCTTTTCAATGCTTTGGCGGTTGCGGCGGCCCGAATCATGGCGCTAAGATTCCAGTGTGATTGCCCAGATCCAAGGCTGTTGTGATGCGAGTGCCCGCCCCTGATATGGCCAGAAACGCCGTCGGCCTTGCGCTGCAAACGGGGCTGCTGGTTGGCTGCGCGATGGGCCTGACCAGCTGCGCGCTGTTCTCGCGGCCCGAGATGGTCGGGCCTGTCGATGAAGTGATGTTCGTGGCCCAGCCCGACCAGTGCGCATTGACGGCTGTGTCAGGGCTGGAAGGCGAAAATTTCACGGCCCTGGCCGACAGGCCCCTGAGGGGTCAATTGCGGGTGATCTGGCCCGGTCAGGAAATCATGTCGGGTCTTGTGCCCGACCGCCTGAATGCCCAAGTTTCGGACGAGGGTCGGATTATCCGGCTATCCTGCGGTTAGGCCGCGCTTTGGAAGGGCTTGCGATGGCACTGACGTTCCGCCCCTTGGTTTTTCTGATCCCTATGGCCTTGATGGCCTGTGTGCTGCCCCCAGTACCTGATGATCGAGTACCTGTTGATCCGACACCGGTGGAAAACGCCTGCGGTGCAGAGCAATTGCAGGGTTTGATCGGACGGGATGCCGCGGTGTTGCAGACCATGCGTTTTGGCCAGACGGTGCGGATCATCCGGCCCGGCATGGCGGTGACGATGGATTACGCGCCGCAGCGGCTGAACATCGAGATCGACGGCCGTGAAACCATCAGCCGAGTCAGTTGCGGATGATGGCATGAAAAAGCCCCCAGATTGCTCTGGGGGCCGTCACTCGCCCAAACGCCGCGTGGCTTTATCACATCGCTTTGCGATAGGTGGTGTGGCAGGCCTTGCACGATGCACCGACGCCGGCCATGCCAGCCTTGACGCCCTCGGCCGAACTTGCATCCAACGCAGTGGCGGCATCGGTCAGGCCCTTGGCCTTGACAAGGAAATCATCCCAGTTGGTCCAGATTTCCGGCAACGCCTCGGACGCCGGATCGGTGCCTGCCTTTTCAAACTTTACAGCAATATCGGCCGAACCTGTGACCAGAACGGCCTTGGCCGCCTCGGCTGCGGCGGCATCGAAGGCCACCTCACCGCTGGCCATGCCGCCCAGTGTTTTGGCCGCACCGCCAAAGGACTTCATCAGATCTTTCTGCGCGATGACCAGCGGATCGGTGGCTTCCACTTCGGCAAAGGCAACGCCGGCAATCAGGGCAAGGCTGGCCGCAAGGATTTTGGTCGCAAATTTCATCTGGGCTCTCCATCAAGGGACAATTTGACGCAGTATAGGCACGCCCTGTTTCCCCCGCATACGGACTTTAGTCTGATCGGCAGAACTTCACGCAAAAGTCAGCGTAGTTTTGCCAGGACATCAAGACTGGGGTAGCCGTCAGGTGTAAGCCCGATCTGACGCTGAAACGCCTTTACGGCGGCGATGGTCAGCGGCCCCACCTTGCCGTCGGCGTCCCCCGCGTAAACGCCCGCATCCAACAGGCGCTGTTGCATCTCTTTGCGCTCTGCCAGAGTCAGAGCGCGCAAATCGCGCGGCCATGTGGCACGGAATGGGTCGGCCCCCGCAATCCGGTCAGCCAGATGGCCCACAGCGATGACATAGGCGTCCGCCTTGTTATAGGCTTCAATCGCGGCGAAATTGTCGTAGACCAGAAAGGCCGGGCCCCGCGCCCCTGCCGGCAGCAACAGCGACGCCCAGCCATCGGTCAACAGGCGGCCCTCGGCGTCACGAATCCCCATTGCGGCCCAGGCTGTCAGCGGTCTTTGAGTGCGATCGCCGGAAATGCCATAGTCAAACCCCGCCGGAAGCGTCACCTCGGTGCCCCAGCGCCGCCCGGTTTTCCAGCCGAATTTCGCCAGATACGCGGCAGTCGAAGCCAGCGCATCGGTCGGATCATCGGACCAGACATTCGGCTGACCATTGCCATCAAAGTCCACTGCATAGGACAGAAACGAGCTGGGCATGAATTGCGTGTGCCCCATGGCCCCCGCCCAACTGCCGACCATATCCGCAGGCCGCACATTGCCCGTCTGCAGGATACGCAGCGCGGCCAGCAGTTCGCCTTCGAAAAATGCCGCACGTCGGCCCTCATAGGCCAGAGTGGCCAAGGCACTGGGGGTATAGACGTCGCCGCGCACGGCACCATAGGCGCTTTCCAGCCCCCAGATGGCCAGCACGACATGACGGTCCACCCCATAAGCAGACTCAAGATGTGCCAACAACTCTGCGTGCTTTTTCAATGCCTTCTGCCCACTGGCGATGCGGTCTTCGGACACCGCCTTGTCCAGATATTCCCAGATCGTCTTGGTGAATTCATCCTGCTTGCGGTCACGCTCCACCACATCGGGCAGGAAATGCGCCTTGTCCATGGCCGACTCGAAGGTCGCCACAGAAATGCCCTGGGCCAAGGCACGGGCCCGGAAATCAGCCACCCAAGCCTGCAATCCGGCCTCGGTGGCATTCTCAATCGACGTGCCTGCCATTGTGTCTTCTTGTCCCCAAACGACGCCCGGTGCGATCAGCCAAAGACCCACACAGACAACCCGCAACAGGGTGTGAAAACCGCGCATGACATCTCCGCAACCCGTTTTCACCAGCTTAGCCCGGCCATCGCAGGGCGCAACCGCAAGCGTGCCCGATCCAACTTCAATCGACCATTTCTGCCTTGCGCTGACGCCGGCAGGCCCCTTCCGATGTGGCTGTTTCTATCGCAGCCGACACGTCTTAGCGTTTCTTGCGCACCAGCTTGCGTTGCAGTTTTTCTGCCTTGATCGCCGCCTTGCCGGGTTTGCGTGGCTGATAGCGCCCCCCCTTGCTGCTGCGCCCGTTGGGCAGGGTTTGGCCATCCAGCGTCAGCAGCTCCAACATCAAGCCGCCCGTCATTGGCACCGCTTCGGCCAGTCGCACCGTGACGCGCTGACCAATGCCGATGGTAACCCCGGTATCCGATCCCATCAAGGTCTGTCTGTCGGCATCATAGTGAAAGAACTCACGCCCCACGGCGCGTATTGGCACCAAGCCATCCGCCCCGGTTTCGTCCAGCTTCACAAACAGGCCAAAGCGCTGAACCCCCGAAATCCGCCCGGTGCACTCGTTGCCCACCCGATCCGCAAGGAAGGCCGCCAGATAACGGTCGGTCGTATCGCGTTCCGCCATCATTGACCGGCGTTCGGTGTCGGAAATCAGCTTGGCCGTTTCGTCCAGGTTTTCCACATCCCAGGCCGACAACCCGTCATCACCCCAGCCATGCCCCGCGATCAGGGCGCGATGCACGATCAGGTCGGAATAACGCCGGATGGGGCTGGTGAAATGCGCATAGTTGCGCAGGGCAAGACCAAAATGGCCAAAATTCTCAGCGTTGTAATAGGCCTGCGTCATGCTGCGCAGGGTGCTGACATTCATCAGCTCGTCAAACTCGGTGCCCTCGGCCTGCTCAAGCAGTCGGTTCAGATGCGCGGTTTTCAGAACCTGCCCCTTGGCAAGGGTAAAGCCCGAAGCTTCCGCAACCTCGCGCAACGAGTCCAGTTTCTGCGGGCTGGGTTCTTCATGCACACGGAACAGCAGCGGGCGCTTCAGGCGGATCAGTTCCTCGGCGGCGGCAACGTTGGCCAGCACCATGAATTCCTCGATCAGCTTATGCGCGTCCAACCGGTCCCGGAAGGCGACCGACAGCACACGACCATCATCCGACAGCACGATCTTGCGCTCTGGCAGGTCCAGTTCAAGCGGTTGCCGCGCCGTGCGGGACGTCTTCAGGGCAGCATAGGCAGCATAAAGCGGCCTGATCACCCGATCCAGCAGGGGCGCTGTCACCGCATCCGGGCGGCCCTCCACGGCGTCCTGCATCTGGCGATAGTTCAGGCTGCCCTGCGACCGCATCAACCCGCGCACAAAGCGGTGGCTGATCTTGCCGCCATGCGCATCCAGCCGCATCCGCACCGCCAGACAGGCGCGATCCACATTCTCATGCAGACTGCACAAATCGCCCGACAGCACATCCGGCAACATCGGCACCACGCGGTCGGGAAAATAGCTTGAGTTGCCGCGCTTGCGCGCCTCACGGTCAAGGGCCGATCCGGGGCGCACATAATGGGCCACGTCAGCAATGGCGACCCATATGATGTGGCCGCCAGGATTCTGCGGGTCGGTATCTGCCTCGGCATAAACCGCATCGTCCCGGTCGCGGGCATCGACCGGATCAATCGTGACCAAAGGCAGATCGCGCAGATCGTCACGCTTGGCCAAAGGCGCGGGGGCGGCCCGGTCAGCCTCGGCGATCACCGCATCGGGGAACTGATCGGGGATGCCGTGCTGATGGATGGCAATCAGACTGACGGCACGCGGGCCATTCGGATCCCCCAACCGCGCAACGATGCGGGCCTGAGGCAGACCCATGCGCCTGGCACCGGTCTGCTCGGCCTCCACCAACTCGCCATCGCGGGCACCGGCGGTGAATTCGCGCCCAACCCGCCATTCCTTGTCATTGCCCTTGTCGATGGGAACGATCCGCCCACCCTCGGCATTCTCACGGAACACTCCCAACAGTTTCAATGGGTTGGTTCCAATGCGGCGGATCAGCCGGGCTTCGTGGCCGTGATCTTCGCCCGCAACCGGGGTCAACCGCGCCAGAATGCGGTCCCCCGCGGCCAAAGCCGGATCACCCTTCTGCGGCACAACCAGAATACGCGCGGCGTCCTCAGATCCATCCTCCAAAGGCCGCGCGAACAGATCACCATTGGCATCGGGCGGCAACACCAGCAACACCGACACCGGCGGCAAAGCCCCCGGCGTGCGGAACTTGCGCGCGCGCACCTCAAGGTCGCCTTCTGCCTCCAACTCTTTCAGCATGCGCTTCAGGTCAATGCGGGCATCGCCTTTGATGCCAAAAGCCTTGGCAATATCGCGCTTGGCCAAAAGGCCGGGGTTCTCGGCGATCCATTGGCGGATCTGGTCTTTGGTGGGCATTGGGTTCATCCCCAATCTCTACCACGCAGCGCCCGCGCCCGAAAGACCGCAGATCGCACGCGCCAGTTGCTGTTTTCCAAATACTCCCGCGCGGAGCGCACAGTGCCACCAGACCGCCACCACAGGCCCGCCCGCGTCAGCCCGATTGCGGGGGGCTCGATGCCCCCGGCAATCGGACCGCCCCGTCATCGCACAACCCCGTCATCGCACCGCCCCGTCATAGGACGCTCCCGTCAGTTGAACACCCGGGTCGGGTGCAACTCGCCCGATTTGTAAATCCCGACCGCAACGGCACGGCCCATATAGCTGGCCCAGGCCTCATCGCCCCATGCGACCGAAGACGACAACACCATCCCCGGATTGCCGTTCTTCAACCGCGCCGCGCCTTCGGGTGTGCAGGGCAGTTCCGGCAGATCGGCCAGCCCCAATTCCAGCGGCTTCAACCACGCGTCCAGCGCCTCGGTCTTGGCCAAAGCGTCGATCTGCTCCAGCGTGATCCCCTGCGCCGCGGTGAACGGCCCCGACCATTCGCGCCGCAACCACGCCACATGCCCCAGACACCCCAACACGCGGCCCAGATCGCGGGCAATCGACCGCACATAGCCGCCCTTGCCGCAGACCATCTCCAACTCGACATGGTCGGCATCGGGACGCGACAGCATCTCAAGCCGCTCGACAAACAACGGCCGCGCGGCCAGATCCATCGCCTCACCCTCGCGGGCCAGATCATAGGCGCGCTCACCGTCCACCTTCACGGCGGAAAACTGCGGCGGGACTTGCTGAATGTCGCCGCGAAACGCGGCCAGCGCCGCCTTGATCTCGGCATCGTCGGGTCGCGTCTCTGACACGGCAATCACCGCGCCCTCGGCGTCATCCGTCGTGGTGGCAGCCCCCAGATTGACCATGAAGCGATAGCATTTCAGCGCGTCGGTGATGTAGGGCACGGTCTTGGTGGCCTCGCCCAGCGCAATCGCCAGCACGCCCGTCGCCGCCGGGTCCAGCGTCCCTGCGTGCCCGGCCTTCTGCGCGTCCATCGCCCATTTGACCTTGTTCACCACTGCGGTCGAGGTGATCCCGGCGGGCTTGTCCACCACCAACCAGCCCGAAACCACTCTGCCTTTTTTACCGCGCGCCATTGGGGCCTCCTGTTACAGGCTGCCTGCTAGCCCCCTGCCCGTGCAAGGTCAACCTTGCGGACCAACGACGCCCAAGATCGGCCCCATCGGAAAGCCACCGTCATGGCGACGAAGGTCGGGCGCATAAAGCCGTGAGATATTGCCGTCCAGATACAGCGCGTTGGGCAGGCCCAGCCTGTCTCGAAACAACCGGGCAAAACTGTGGAAGTTCACCGCATCATTGGAAATCACCATCGCCGCGCGGCTGCCATCGGCACTGACCCCCACCCCGTTGCGGACATACAGCGAATCGGATGTGGGCAGAAACTTTGGATGCAGTGCGCCGTCGATCACCAGCATCGGCCCCGATTGGGTGGCATACCGACACCTGCGGCCTGACGCCTCAAACGCGCGGCTTTCCACGACCGAGAACACCTCTGCGATGCAGAACACCCCATTCGGCAACAGCCCGAAATTCCCCGGCCCGTCCCGGGTGATCAGCGGCGCGGCCTCGGCCCCGGCTTCCACGTAAAGACCCACCGGGGCCAGATCGTGGTGATACATGCCACCGTTCATCGCCGCCAAAAGCCGTTGGCCCTGCGCCGCCAACGCCTTGTCCACGGCGGCAAAGCTGCCATAGGCACCATCCGGGCCGCTTTGGAACAACCGCACATCCTCGGTCGCGGCCATGTCGCAGACGGTATAGGACGCACCTTCAAAGGTCAGATCCCCACATGTCACGGCCCCGGCCACCTGTGGCAGCAGCAGGACCAGCAGGATCAACGCCAGACGCATGGGTCAGGACCCGGTCGGCTCAGGCGGCTGATCCGGCTCATCTGCGGCCAGAATGTCGCGCTGCACGGTCGGATCGGAAAACAGACGCCGGGTTTCGTCCAGACGATCGAACGTCTCATCGGCACGAAAGCGCAACTCGGGCGAATGTTTCAGCGTCATCTCCGCCGACACCCGCTTGCGCAATTCCCACGCGTTGCGGGCCAGCGCCGCAATCGCCTCGTCCACCGTGGCACCGCCCATCAAGGGCATGACATATACCGTGGCCACGCGCAGATCGGCCGAAACCGCAACCTCACCCACCGTGATGTACATGCTGTTCAGCACGGTATCGTGAATTTCCTGCCGCGACAGCAGTTCCGACAGGGTACGGCGGATCAGTTCGCCAACGCGAAGTTGCCGCTGCGACGGGCCTTTGGCCGAGAGGGTGTGTTTTGGTGCCATACCCCCATTTAGGCGAAATGCGCGGCAGTCGCAACGGCGGGCTTTCACGGCCCGCGCTTAGGCGCTAAACCCTGCCCAAACGCAGGGGCAAGCCATGACGAACAAACCGGGTATCGTGATCACTGGCGCATCGGGTCGGATGGGCCAGATGCTGGTGCAATCGCTGGCGGGGTCTGACCGCGCAAGGCTGGTCGGCTGTGTGGAACGCACGGGCCATGCGTGGATCGGCCGCGATGTCGGTGAATGCATGGGCGGCGCGCCCGTCGGTGTGCTGGTGACGGATGACCCGCTGGAGGCATTCGCGCGTGCGCAGGCGGTGATTGATTTTACCGCCCCAGCCGCCACCGTCGAATTTGCCAAACTGGCCGCGCAGGCCCGCGCGGTGCACGTGATCGGCACCACGGGGCTGGAACCGGCGGATCACGCCAGACTGGATCTGGCCGCCCATCACGCCGTGATCGTTCAGGCCGGGAACATGAGTCTGGGCGTCAACCTGCTGACCCGGCTGACGCAAAAGGTCGCCGCCGCCCTGGATGCCGATTGGGATGTCGAAATCGTCGAAGCGCATCACCGCATGAAGGTCGATGCCCCCTCTGGCACCGCCCTGATGCTGGGCGAGGCCGCGGCAAAGGGCCGGGGCGTCGCACTGGAAGATGCCAAGGTGTCGGGCCGGGATGGCATCACCGGGGCGCGAACGCGCGGCACCATCGGCTTCAGCGCCATTCGGGGCGGTGACATCGTGGGCGAACATGACGTGATCTTTGCCGCCGACGGCGAGCGCATCGTGCTGCGCCATCTGGCCACCGACCGCAGGATCTTTGCGCGTGGCGCCCTGCGCGCCGCGTTGTGGGGGCAGGGCCAGAAACCGGGCCGCTATGACATGATGGACGTGCTGGGACTCTGAGCCCCTCAGCCTTTCATACTGGCTTAAATATCCCCCCCGGAGGGTCCATTCTTGGCCAAGTCGGGGTGGCGCGTTCAGAAATCGACAGCCAGCCCCTTTTTCTCCCAATCGCCATAGCGCACGGGTTCAGGCCCGTCGCGCCCCCCCAATTCGGTCGGCAGCGCGGGCTGCGGCTGTTTGCGACGCTCGGCCGCTTCGGCAAGGGCGCGTTGGGCGGCTGGTGGCAGATCGACTGGTAGCAGATCGGCGGGTGGCAGATCGGCGGGGACATCGGACATAGCGGTTTCCTTGCGGCCAAGTTGCACTTGATATACGGCCAATCAGGGCAGCGGCAAGGGTTGGCAGATGGCGGATACGAATGCAGCGGGATTGGCCGCACGACAGGCGGCGCTGGCGCTGCTGACGCAGGTGATGGAAGAGGGCCAGACCATGGCGCAGGTTCTGGCGCTGCGGGACGGTCCCTTGAAGGGCGTCGCACCCGCAGACCGCGCCCGCGCGCAGCGGCTGGCGCTGCAAGTGGTGCGGCAGATGGAGCCGGTGGACAAGCTGCTGGAACCCTTGCTGCGCAAGGAACCGCCGCTGTTGGTGATGAACATTCTGCGACTGGCCGTGACGGAACTGGCGGCCGGAACGGCGGCGCATGGCGTTGTGAACGCGGCGGTGGAACTTGCGCAGCGGGGCAAACGTACCGCACCGATGGCGGGGTTGGTCAACGCCGTCCTGCGCAAGGTGCCCGTTGGCACCGCCCTGCCCGGCCCGGCACAGCGGATGCCACGCTGGCTGCGTCAGCCGCTTGTGCATGCCTATGGCCGCGATGCCGTGAATGCCATCGAGGCCGTGCATGCATGCGCCCCACCGCTGGACATCACCCCGCGTGGCGCGGTGGTGCCAGAGGGCGAACGCCTGCCCACGGGGTCGATCCGGCTGGCCGAACCGGGGCAGGTTTCGGCGCTGCCGGGATATGACACCGGCGATTGGTGGGTGCAGGACGCGGCGGCGGCACTCGCGGTGCCCCTGCTGGCCGTGAAACCGGGTGAGCAGGTGCTGGACATGTGCGCGGCCCCCGGGGGCAAGACGCTGCAGATGGCGGCGGCGGGGGCTGTGGTGACGGCGCTGGACATGTCGGCCCCGCGGATGGAACGGGTGGCGGAAAATCTGGCCCGCACCGGTCTGTCGGCACGGCTGGTGGTGGCAGATGCGCTGCATTGGCGCCCTGATGCCCTGTTCGACGCCGTGCTGCTGGACGCACCCTGTTCGGCCACCGGGACGATCCGGCGGCACCCTGAACTGCCGTTCCTGAAGGACGGCTCCGAGATTGCAGAACTGGCCACGCTGCAACGCGCGATGTTTGACATCGCGTTGTCGATGCTGAAGCCCGGCGGACGGATGGTGTTCTGCACCTGTTCGCTGCTGCCGGATGAAGGCGAAGCGCAGCTGGCAGGTGCCCTGACGCGGCACCCGGGGCTGACGGTGGTGCGGCCTGATCTGGCGGGGATAGATCAAAGCTGGATCACCGAAGCCGGTGGCTTGCGCCTGCGTCCGGATTATTGGGCAGACAAAGGCGGCATGGACGGGTTTTTCATGGCCTTGGTTGTGAAGGGGGCGGCGGGGTGACCCCTGCCCTTGCCATGACGCAAACGGCAGTTTTGCGGATGTGACGAAGCCTCCGGCGGGGATATTTGGCCACAGAGGATGACCGGGGCTATTTTGGTGCAAAGAGCCGGTAATAGGCCCAGTCGGGCAGAAATTGTGCCCCGCGGAAAAGCCATGAAAACACAGTCGGAAAGCTGGATTTGAAGCGGTTGCCACGCATCAGACGCATCATATGCGCGGCGGCCTCGTCTGATTCCATCAGGAACGGCATCTTGAAGTCGTTCTTGTCCGTCAGTCTTGTCCGGATGAAGCCGGGGTTGCCCAACTGTACTTTGATGCCAGAGCCGCGCAGATCTGCATGAAGACTTTCTGCCAAAGCCATCACCCCCGCCTTCGAGGCTGCATAGCCCATCGCCCCCGGCAATCCGCGAAATCCCGACAGCGATCCGGTGATCACGATATGCCCCGCCCCACGCGCAATCATGGCCGGCAGAACCGCGCCCACCACGCGGGCACAGCCGGTGAAATTCACGTCACACATGGCCGTCAGCTTTTCCGCATCCACCGCCTGGGCCGTCATCGGCCAATAGACGCCGGCCAGAAACACCATGCCATCCACCGCGCCCACCTGCGCTGCCGCCCTGGTGACAGAGGCTTGATCAGCGACATCCATCGCCACGGCTTGCGCGCCCGTGATGCTATCGCAGGCGCGGGCCAGCCCTTCGGCGCTGCGGGCAGACAGGATCACCTGCGCCCCAGCGGCGGCAAGTTGCCGGGCAAGCGCCAGACCCAAACCTTCGCTTGCCCCCACCAGCCAATAGCGTTTGCCTGCGAAATTCATGCCGCGACCTTGCGCATGGTGGCGAAAAGCTGCGCGACCGGGATGCCGAATTTGGTGAACTGACTGCGGTTCAGAATGGTGCCATTCTCGGCCAGAATCATCCAGTCGGTGACCTTCAGCACATGGCCACCTGCCGATTTGGGCAGCCGAAGCGCGTACAGCAACTGCACCGCTGGCCCCGCAATCCGGCCTTGCCCTATGCCCACCACATCATCGGCCTCGGCCCGCAAGGTGCCGTCATTGCCGAGGGTCAGCCGCCATTCCCGGTGCTGTTCCTCGCCGCTGTCATAGCGGAAATTCTCGGTCAAGGTGCCGCGGTTGCCGTCCCAGACGCCATCCATCCGCGCGACAAAGCGCGAGGTGACGCGGCCGAAGGGACCGGTGATCATGCCTTCGCACAGCAAAGGACCGGACAGATGCGTGCGCGGATCAAAGGCCGGGGATTGGCCTGCGAAATGGGCGGGGCGCTGGCTGCGCAAACCGACAACGCGCGGCAGAACAACAAGGATCACCAGCAGGGCCAGAACGATGCTCATCAGGACACCTCATGGTTGGGGGGTGAGGGGCGGGGACGGTAGACGGCCCCTTTCAGACGCAGCTTCAGCGCCTGCCAGAAAATCAGCACCAGCACCCGGCGCGATCCGAACGGGCGGCGCAGGCCGGCGCGCAAGATTGCGGCATTGGTCAGCGGGGTGCGCTTACCGGTCAAAGTGGCGATCACGCCGCCTTTGCCTGCAGAAAAGTCGATCCAGATGCCAATGCGGTCCGGGCGAATATCAAACCGGAACTCATAAGCGCCCTCAATGGGTTGGAAGGGCGAGACATGAAAGATCTTCTGCGCGGTCAGGTGATCCTCGGCGGTGATTGGGCCAAGGTCCGGGCGGTGGCAAAGGTAGGAATGGCGGTCGCCAAATGTGTTTGACACCTCGGCCACCACCACACGCAAGGCCCCGGCCGCATCGTGGCACAACCAGAATGACACCGGGTTGAACACATGACCCAGCACGCGCGGCTGGGTCAGCAATTCCACCCGATCCGCGCCGGGCAGGCCATGGGTGGCCAGCACCTCGCGCAGCCAGGTCACGCCGCGCCCGGCCCGGGGGGCGCCGCCATGATCGCGGTCTTGCACCGACGTCAGGTTGGCGCGGTTGTGCGAAAACAGCGCTGGCCCCTGCGCATCATCCGGGTTCAGCAGCACATAATCCACGCCATAGTGAAAGCGGTTTTCAATATCGCCTTTGCGGCCATGAAAGGTCTGCCCCCGGATATACTCGACCCGGCTCATGCGCCAACCTCTTGCGCGGCCATCGCCTGCACCACATCGACAGCGCTGGCAAAACCGTCCTCATGAAAGCCGTTTTTCATCCACGCCCCGCAATACCATGTGTTGCGCGCGCCGTTCATCGCCCGCACCTGCGCCTGCGCGGCAATGGCCCCCAGATCATAGACGGGGTGGCGGAAGGTGACGCTGTCATGGATCAAATCCTGCCGGATCGGGCGGTTGGAGGTCGGCGTCACTAACGGGGGATCGTCCTTGGGGATGGGTTTCAGCGAGTGCGTCCAATAGGTCAGGTCGATCTTGTCGGGGCGCGCACCCGCAGGTTCGGCATAAACCCACGACGCCCAGCATTTGCGGCGCTTGGGCATCAGCGACTCATCGGCGTGCAGGACAGCGGTGTTCGGCTGATAGCGCACCGCCCCCAGTGCCGCCGTCTCTTGCGCCGATGGATCTGACAGCAGCGCCAGCGAATCGTCAGAATGGGTGGCCATCACCACCTCGTCAAACAACTCCCATTCAGCGCCATGGGCGCGGATGAAGACGCCGTTTTCTTCGCGCCGGATGCCCGCGATGGCGGTATTCAGTCGCAGATCGACCCCTTGACGGACAAGCTCTGCCCCAAGGCGGCGCACGTATTCAATAGAGCCGCCCTGCACCGTGTACCATTGATGCTGCCCCGACAACTGCATCAACGCGTGGTTCTTGAAGAACCGAATCAGCGCCTCGGCCGGAAAATCAAGGATGCCGTGGCTGGGGGTGGACCAGATCGCACCCGACAGCGGCAGGATGTAGAAATCGCGGAAATAGGGACCAGTGCGCAGGACATCCAGCAGCCCGCCGATGGTCATCCCGGGGCGCAGCGCAGTCTCTGCATGTTTGTTGAAATGCAGGATATCACGGCACATGCGCAGAAAGGG
>CAZCFC010000049.1:0-15059 GCA_964497815.1 uncultured Cypionkella sp. | reverse complement strand
TCAGCGCCCTCTTTCATCTTCACGAAGAAGGGGTTGGTGTTGTTCTTGGTGATCAGGCAAGCCAGATCAGCCGCCGAAGCAGAGCCTGCGATCAGCGCGATGGCCGCCGCACCAAGCAGGGCTTTGGTGTTGAATTTCATTGGTCGTCCTCCCAAGGATTTGTGGGGTTTTCCCCCGTTCGAAAGTCTTTCGTCCAAGCTTTGTCAGCCCGGCGATGTCGTCACATGATCCGATTCCTCCGCATCCGTCAAGATAAATAAATCATAGTGATTTATTATTGACAGCCCTGCCCCCAAGCCGCAAGTTGTTGCACTATAGGGGGCGACCGAAGCCCCGGAATCGATTGTGGAAGGCCCTCTGTATCATGCTGATCGGTATCTCCCCGGTGTTGGGCCCTGACATGCTGCATGCGTTGCGGGCCATGGGTCATGGCGACGAAATCGCGCTGGTGGATGGCAATTATCCTGCGGCGGAACACGCCCGCCGCCTGATCCGCGCCGATGGTCTGGATATGGCGCAGGTCTTGGGGGCGGTCCTGCAGGTGCTGCCGTTGGAGGCGGCGTTTCGCGCGGCTTTGAACAACGATCCCGCGCAATCGGCGGCGATCCACCATCAGATTGACGCCACCCTGCTGCACAGCCCCTTTGCGGCAAAAGCCACCCCTCTGGGTGGTGAGGCGCTGTATCCGCGCATCCGGGCGGCCTATGCCATTATCGCCACCTCGGAACCGCAGCCGTTTGCCAATGTTATCCTGCGCAAGGGCGTCATATTGCCCGCGTCCACAGCGTAAGGGACCATGATGCCACAGGGCGCAGAACACCTGATTGACCGAAGCACCAGCGACGACGTCGGGCTGCGCGGGTCAAATCAGTCGGGGATGCGCGCCCACAATGAACGTCTGGTGCTGTCACTGGTGCGACAACACGCGGCTTTGGCGAAATCGGATATTGCGCGGATCACCGGGCTTTCGGCGCAAACCGTGTCGGTGATCATGCGGGCGCTGGAACAGGATGGTCTGCTGTTGCGCGGTGAACCGGTGCGGGGGCGCATTGGTCAGCCGTCGGTGCCGATGTCACTGAACCCCGAGGGTGCGTTTTTCCTGGGTCTGAAGATCGGACGGCGGTCTGTTGATCTGACATTGGTTGATTTTCTGGGCCGCGTTCTGGCGACCGAGCGGCAGATCTATCGCTATCCTACCCCCGGCGCCGTTGTGGCCTTTGTTGTCCGCGCCCTGCCGGTGGTGTCGGCGCATCTGACACCCGCATCGCGCGGCCGGATCAGCGGCATGGGCGTGGCGATGCCGTTTCAGTTGTGGAACTGGGTGCAGTCGATCGGCGCACCGCAGGCGGAAATGGATGCATGGCGTGACCGCGATATTCAGGCCGAACTGGCGGCGGTGTCGGACCTGCCGGTTTATGTGCAGAACGATGCCACCTCGGCCTGTGGGGCGGAACTGGTGTTCGGCACCGGCGAAAGGCCACGTGATTTTCTGTATTTCTACTTCGGCACCTTCATTGGTGGCGGTCTGGTTCTGAACGGTCAGCTGTTCCTTGGCCGCACCGGCAACGCCGCCGGGATGGGGCCCATCCCTGTGCCCGGCCCCGATGGCCGCATGCGGCGGCTGTTCGCGGCGGCGTCCCTTGCGACTTTGGCGGATGCGATGACGGCGGTGGGCGAAAGCTCGGATCATCTGTGGGAACAGCCCGATCACTGGACGGTCAGTGAGGCGGTATTGTCCGAATGGATGGATGGGGCCGCCGAAGGACTGGCCTCGGCAATCCTGTCAGCCGCCAGCCTTCTGGAACTTGAGGCGGTGCTGATCGACGGCTGGATGCCGGTGGCGGTGCGCGCCGAAATCACGCGCAGAACACAGGCGGCGCTTGCGCGGATGGACATGGCCGGCGTGACACCACCCATGATCCGCGAAGGCACGGTGGGGGCACAGGCACGATCCCTGGGGGCGGCGGCCATTCCGTTGTCGCAGCGCTATTTGCTGGATCAGAACGCAGCCAGCCGCGACGCCTAGGGGCTATATCGCAATCCGTGCAGGCATTTGCGCTTGAATGCCGGGGCCCAGCGCCTATATTTGCCCGACCCGCCGCGATGCATTCGACCCATCCTGAGCCGCGTTGTTCCAACGCATTCCATCACGCCACGACAAGGGACCCATCCCGCATGAGCCTTGCGATCATCGCAGCCCTGCCTTTTGTGGGTGCCGTCCTGCCCGGCCTGGCGATAGGCTATGGCCGCAATGCCTGCGCCCTTGCGACGGGGGCGGTGACAGCGCTGTGCATGGTGGTGTTGGCCCCGATGCTGCCTGCCGTGATGGCGGGCGAGGTGGTGCAGGCACAAATCGCATGGCTGCCCCTGCTTGGTCTGAATGCGCATTTCATGTTGGACGGGTTGGGGGTGCTGTTCGCGCTGCTGATCCTTGGCATCGGCCTTCTGATCATCCTGTACGCGCGGTTTTATCTGGATACCGCCGACCCGATGGGGCGGTTCTACACCTATCTTCTGCTGTTTCAGGGCGCGATGCTTGGCATAGTTCTGTCCGACAACATCTTGCTTTTGCTGGTGTTCTGGGAACTGACCTCGCTGTCATCCTTTCTGTTGATCGGCTTCTGGTCACGTACCGCCGAGGGCCGCCAAGGCGCGCGGATGGCTTTGGCCGTCACGGGTGGCGGCGGCTTGGCGCTGATGGCGGGGCTGCTGATGCTGGGGCAGATTGCGGGCAGTCATGATCTGTCCGTGATCCTGACAAAAGGCGATATTGTGCAGGCAAGCCCGCTGTATCTGCCCGCGCTGGGGCTGATCCTGCTGGGGGCCTTCACCAAATCGGCGCAGGTTCCGTTTCAGTTCTGGCTGCCGCATGCGATGGCCGCCCCCACCCCGGTTTCGGCCTATCTGCATTCCGCGACCATGGTGAAGGCGGGGTTGTTCCTGATGGCGCGGCTGTGGCCCGTGCTGGCGGGGACGGATGCCTGGTTCAGCATCGTGGTCACGACAGGGTTGGCCACCATGATTCTGGCCGCCGCGATTGCGCTGTTTCAACATGATCTGAAGGCGGTTCTGGCCTATTCCACCGTCAGCCATCTTGGCCTGATCACGTTTCTGCTGGGCTTGGGCACCCCCCAGTCCGCAACCGCGGCGATGCTGCACATCCTGTGCCACGCCAGCTTCAAGGCCGCACTGTTCATGGGGGTGGGGATTGTTGATCACGCCGCCCACAGCCGCGATTTGCGCCGGTTGGGCGGGCTGCGGCATCTGATGCCGGTAACGTTCGGAATGATGACGGTTGCCGGGCTGGCGATGGCCGGGGTGCCGCCCTTGAATGGCTTTCTGTCGAAAGAGGCGATGCTGGAACAGGCCGCCCACAGCGGGGTTTGGGTGCAGGTTTTTGCCACCCTGGGGGCGGCGCTGTCTGTGGCGTATACCCTGCGGATGCTGGTGGCGACATTTGGCGGCAGCGTGCGGCGGGATTATCCCGGCCATCCGCATGATCCGGGGATAGAGCTCTGGGCTGCGCCTGCGGTGCTGGTCGCGGTTGTGGTTGCCTCGGGTCTGCTGCCGATGGTGCTGTTGTCGGGGCTGGTGGATGTGGCGGCGGCGGCGGTGACGGGTGCGCCCGTGCATGCGCATCTGTCCCTGTGGCATGGGGTGCAAAGCCCGGCGCTGTGGATGTCTGTGGCTGCCTTTGGGGGCGGTTTTGCCCTGTGGGGCCTGCATCCGCGCCTTGCGCTGTGGTGGGAAACCGCCCCCCGCCCCGACGGCAAGCGCGGCTTTGATGCGGTGATGGCTGCGGCGGTGCGGCTGGCGCGCGGGATGACGGATGGGGCGCACGACGCCGCCTTCAGTCGCTTTGCGGCGATGGCAATTGTGGCGATTGTCACCGCCTGCCTTTACGCCTTTGCGGGCGGAACCCATGCCCCCGGCAGTCGCCCCTTGACGGTGACAGAGTTCGCCCCGGCGCTGGCGTGGGGGGTGCTGATGGCCGCTGTGGCCGGTTCGGTGATCTGGCACCGGCAAAGGCTGTTGACCCTGCTGGTGTTGGGCGTGGTGGGCCTGATCATCTCGGCGGGGTTTGCCTATCTGGGCGCGCCCGATCTGGCACTGACGCAGATCACGGTCGAGGTGGTAACGATCATTCTGCTATTGCTGGCGCTGAACTTCCTGCCCAAGGAGACGCCGCGCGAAAGCACGGCTTGGCGGCGCCTGAGGGATGGGGCGATTGCAGCGATGGCAGGCACAGGTGCGGCGGCGCTGGCCTTTGCGCTGATGACGCGCGGGCCTGCCTTTGCGCCGATTTCCGGCTTTCATCTGGCGCAATCGCTGCCGGGGGCGGGCGGGACCAATGCGGTCAACACCATCATCGTCGATTTCCGGGGCTTTGATACCTATGGTGAAATCATCGTGCTGGGCATCGCCGCCTTGCTGATCTTTGCGATTGTCGAAGGGCTTTTGTCGCCGGGGGCGGCCAATGACCGGTTGCTGGCGTTCAGCCCGCACAGGGGCGATGCGGGGGACCGGCATCCGATGATGTTCGTTGTGGCAACGCGGATCATGTTGCCCTTTGCGATGATGGTGGGCGTGTATCTGTATCTGCGCGGCCATAACATGCCGGGCGGCGGTTTCGTGGCAGGGCTGGTTTTCGCGATTGCCCTTGTGATGCAGTACATCGCCTCGGGCCATGGCTGGACGGCGGGGCGGCAGAGGGTGCCGTATCACGGCATGATCGGTGCGGGCGTGCTGATTGCCACGGCGACCGGGCTGGGGTCGATGGCCTTTGGCCGCCCGTTTCTGACCAGTTATTTCACCCATGTTCATCTGCCACCGCTGGAGGATTTTGAACTGGCCACCGCAGCGCTGTTCGATCTGGGGGTGTTTTTGTGCGTGCTGGGGGCGGTGATGCTGGTGCTGGCGTCCTTGTCACGGATCGGGCAGCGCGCGGGCGAGGTTGCCGCCGAGGCACCTTATGACGGGGGGCCGCGCTGATGGAGGCGTTGATCGCACTGGCCATCGGCGCCATGGTGGCGGGCGGGGTTTACCTGATCCTGCGGCAGCGGACTTTTCCGGTGATCATAGGGCTGTCCTTGCTGTCCTATGCGGTGAATATCTTCATCTTTGCCACCGGGCGACTGGCCCCCGGCCTGCCGCCGATCATCCAGAAAGGCGTGGTGGGCTATACCGACCCGTTGCCGCAAGCCCTTGTATTGACGGCCATTGTGATTTCATTTGCAATGACGGCGGTGATCGTGATCCTGGCCTTGGGGGCCTTTCTGCACAGTGGCGATGACCGTATGGATGGGGGGGCACCGTGACCCATCTGATCATTGCGCCGATCCTGCTGCCTGCCATTCTGGCCGCCGCGATCCTCTTGCTGGCGCGCGGCAATCTGCGGGTGCAGCGTGTGGTCAGCGGGTTGGGCGTGGTGATGCTTGCCATGCTGGCGGTGGTGGCGCTGGCGCAGGCGACCCTTGGCCCGCAGGCCTATTTTCTGGGGCATTGGCCGGCACCCTTTGGCATTGCCTTGCTGCTGGACCGGCTGTCTGCGCTGCTGCTGGCGCTGGTGGCGGGGCTGGCGGCCATCGTGCTGCTGTATGTTGTCGGATCAGGCTGGGACAAGCGCGGTGCGCATTTTCACGCGCTGTTCCTGTTTCAGCTGATGGGGCTGAACGGGGCGTTCCTGACCGCAGACGCCTTCAACCTGTTTGTGTTTTTCGAGGTGCTGCTGATCGCCTCATACGGGTTGATGGTGCATGGCGGCGGCGCAGAGCGCCTGCGCGCAGGCGTGCAGTATGTGGCGTTCAACCTGTTGGGATCAACGCTGTTTCTGTTCGGTCTGGCGGTGGCTTATGCCGTGTTGGGCACGCTGAACATGGCGGATATGGCGGCAAAGCTGGCGGCTTTGCCGACCGAAGATGCGGCGCTGATGCGGGTGGCTGCGGCAATGCTGTTGCTGGTCTTTGCGATCAAGGGCGCGCTGGTGCCGCTGCAATTCTGGTTGCCCGGCACCTATGCTGCGGCCCCCGGACCGGTGGCGGCGCTGTTTGCGGTCATGACCAAGGTGGGGGCCTATGCGGTGATCCGTTGCGGCACTTTGATCTTCGACGCCAAGGCCACGGCGGGGCTGTGGGCTGGCTTGCTGTGGCCCGCCGCTTTGGCCACGATTGTTCTGGGTGCCGTGGGGGTGCTTGGCGCACATGGTCTGGTGCGCAGAGTGGCCTTTGCCGCGATTGGCTCGATGGGGGTGCTGTTTCTGGCGGTGGCTGCGGGCACACCCGAAGCCACGGCGGCGGCACTGTATTACCTGCTGCATTCAACGCTGGCGGTGGCGGCGCTGTTCCTGCTGGCCGATCTGATGGGCGGGCCGGGGGGCAGATCGGGCCATGTGGCAGCGCTGTTCATGGTGGCCGCGATTGCGGTGGCGGGGTTGCCACCGTTGTCGGGTTTCATTGGCAAACTGCTGATCATGGACGCCCTGCGCGCCGATGCCGCAGTTGCATGGAGCGTCATTCTGGCCGGGTCTTTCCTGACCATTCTGGGTTTTGCCCGCGCGGGGTCTGATCTGTTCTGGAAGGGTGAAAACGCGGGTCAGAGCCGCCCGCCCGCCCTGCCCATGCTGGCGGTTGCGGTGGCTTTGGCCGGGTTGGTCGGGTTGACGGTGTTTGCGGGTCCGGTGACGGAATGGCTGGCCACAACCGCGGCCGACCTGCACACACCAAAGGCCAGCATTGCGGTGATGAAACTGGGGGTAAGCCCATGATGCGCAGGCTTTATCCGCATCCGCTTTTGTCGGCGCTGCTGGTCATCACATGGATGCTGCTGGTGAACCGCAACGCATTGGGGTCGCTGCTTATGGCCGTGATCCTGGCCACGGTGATCCCGCTGGCCACCGCCGCCTATTGGCCCAACCGTCCACATTTGCGCAGGCCACTGGCACTGATCCCGTATCTGGCGCTGGTGCTGTGGGATGTGATCGTGGCCAACATTCAGGTCGCCCGCATCATCCTGTTCCTGCCTGCGGATCAGATCAGATCCGCGTGGATCACCGTGCCTCTGGACCTGACCGCGCCCGAGGCCATTACCCTGTTGGCGGGCAGCGTCACAATGACCCCCGGCACTCTGACCGCCGATATGTCAAAGGATGGTCGCGCCCTGTTGATCCATGCGCTGCACGCCCCCGACCCCGATGCCATCCGCGATGAAATCAAATCGCGCTATGAGGCCCGTTTGATAAGGATATTCGGCTGATGCTGTCCCTTGCCCTTGCCTTTGCCATCGGCTGTTTTGCAGTGGCATTGTTGTTGAACCTGACCCGGCTGGCCACCGGCCCCACGATGCCGGACCGCATTCTGGCGGTGGACACGATGGTGGTGAACCTGATCGCTCTGATTGTTCTGTATGGGGTGAAAACCGGCAGTGGCCTGAACTTTGAAGCGGCGATGCTGCTGGCGATGACGGGGTTTGTGTCCACTGTGGCCTTCTGCAAATTCCTGCTGCGCGGAGGGATCATCGAATGAACCTGCTGGTAGAGGGGCTGATTTCGGCGCTGCTGGTGATGGGCGGGCTGTTCGGGCTGGTCGGCAGCATCGGCCTTTTGAAGCTGCGCCATGCCATGCAACGGCTGCATGCCCCAACCAAGGCGACGACGATTGGCGTTGGGTCTGCCCTGATTGCCTCGGCTCTGGAGTTGATGTGGCAAACCAGCGTCGCCACCTGGCAAGAGGTGTTGGTGGCGATTTTCCTGTTCATGACCGCCCCTCTGTCGGCGCTGTATCTGGCCAAGGCGCATCTGCATGCGATGACAGACCAAAGCGTCCTGCCCCCCACCGGGACCGGCGCGCCGTGGGCAGGCCAGCCGGATCCCTAGCATCAGAACAGGGCGGCGTTGATCCACAGATGTGCAAGAATGGCCGCAACATAGCCCAAAGCCACCGCCCAGGACCATTTCAGATGGCTTGAGAACGTATAAGCCCCCTTTGCCTGCCCCATCAGCGCGACCCCGGCCGCCGATCCGATCGAAAGCATGGACCCGCCCGTGCCACAGGTCAGGGTGATCAACAGCCATTGGCCATCGCTCATGCTTGGGTCCATCGTCAGGACGGCAAACATCAGCGGGATGTTATCGACAACCGCCGACAGCACCCCGATGATGACGTTGGCCGACGTGGCCCCCAGCCCGATGTAAAGCGCCTCGGACGCCAGCGCGAGATAGCCCAGCACGCCCAGACCGCCCACCGCAAAGATGATGCCAAAAAAGAACAACAGCGTGTCCCATTCCACCCGCTGCACCTGCGCAAAACTGTCCAGCACCATATCGGCATCGGATTTGCGGCGGCCCGTCATCGACAGGTAATAAGACAAAAGCTGCAACAGCCCCAGCCCAAGCATCATCCCCAAAGCCGGGGGCAAATGCAGAAAGTTCTTGAAACACACCGCCAGCGCAATCGTCACCGCAAACAGCACCGCGACGCCAATCATTCCGGGCTTGCCTTGCACGCGGTCGGCGTGAATGGGGGGCTTTGCGTTGGGAATGGCAAAGAACATAAAGGCCGCAGGCACCGCCCAGTTGATCAACGACGGGATGAAAAGTGCGAAAAACTCAAAGAAATCAAGCTTTCCCTTTTGCCAGACCATCAATGTGGTGATGTCGCCAAAGGGTGAAAACGCCCCGCCCGCATTGGCGGCCACAACGATCGACACGCAGCCGATGGCCACAAAACGGGCGTTGTCGCGGCCCAAAGCCATAACCACCGCCCCCATCACAAGCGCCGTCGTCAGGTTATCCAACACCGACGACAGGAAATACGCCAGAACCCCGGTCAGCAGGAACAACTGCCGATACCCCAGCCCCAGACCGACCAGTTTGGCCCGCAGCACCTCGAACGCCCGGCGTTCCTCCAGCGTGTTGACGTAGGTTATCGCGACCAGCAGGAACAGGAACAGCTCTCCATATTCCTCGATGATCAGCACAGCATGGGCGTGGGCGGCGTCGGATTGTCCGGCCATGCCATAGGCAATGCCGATCATCGCCCAGATCAGCCCGGCCGCCAGCATCACCGGCTTGGATTTGCGCATATGGGTGGTTTCCTCAAAGATCACCAACACATAGGCAATCACGAAGATGACAAGCGAGGTGACCCCGGCCCAATGTGCCGTCAAATCAAGGCTGTGCATGGCGAGGCGTCCTTTGCGACTTTGCGGCTTGCGGCTTGCGGCTTGCGGCTTGCGGCTTGCGCGCAAGAACGCACCAACTGGGGGGCCACGTCAAGTTGGCTTGGCCCTTGGTATGGCATAGGTCCGGTTTCGGTCCGATGCGCTGCCGCCACGAATTTGACCTGCCGGTAAAAACCATGACCCAACCCTTGCCAGTCGCCCCCCCTGCGGGCAAGCTGCGGGCAACATGAATGGTGAGGCCCCCATGCAAACCCTGACCGAAGCCAAGACCCAACTGCCGCAACTGACCCATACCCGCAACCCCGGCATGCCGCTGGATCTGGATTGGGTGGCCTCGGTGCAGGCCAACACCTCGGCCATCGAACGCCGCGCCGCGACGTTGGGCGGGCGACGGTCGGTGAAAAAAGAATTTCAGGCGGCGTGGCTGTTGAAAGCGATCTCGTTGATCGACCTGACCACCCTGTCCGGCGATGACACCGAAGGCCGGGTCAAGCGCCTGTGTGCCAAGGCGCGACAACCGGTGGCGCAGGCGATGCTGGACAAGCTGGGTCTGCCGGGCCTGACCACGGGCGCGGTTTGTGTCTATCACGAGATGGTGGAAACCGCCGTGCGCGCTTTGGAGGGCACGAATATTCCCGTGGCCGCCGTGTCCACCGGCTTTCCGGCGGGGCTGTCGCCCTATCGCCTGCGCATCGCGGAAATCGGTGAATCCGTGCGGGCCGGCGCGCGCGAAATCGACATCGTGATTTCCCGCCGCCATGTGCTGACGCAGAACTGGCAGGCGCTTTATGAGGAAATGGCCGAAATGCGCGCGGCCTGCGGCGAGGCGCATGTAAAGGCGATTCTGGCCACTGGCGAACTTGGCACCCTGCGCAACGTCGCCCGCGCCAGCCTGATCTGCATGATGGCGGGGGCGGATTTCATCAAGACCTCGACCGGGAAAGAAGGGGTGAATGCCACCCTGCCGGTGTCGCTGACCATGATCCGCTGCATCCGTGATTACCTTGACCGCACCGGCATCAAGGTGGGCTACAAACCTGCGGGTGGAATTTCCAAGGCCAAGGATTCATTGCTGTATCTTGCCCTGATGAAGGATGAGCTGGGCCATCCCTGGCTGCAACCCGACCTGTTCCGCTTTGGCGCGTCGTCCCTTTTGGGCGATATAGAGCGTCAGTTGGAACATTACCTGACCGGCCACTATTCGGCCGCCAACCGCCATGCGATGGGGTGAACCATGACTGTCCGCGATATTTTCGATAGCATGGCCTACGGCCCCGCCCCCGAAAGCAATGCCGAGGTGCTGGCATGGATTGCGGGCCACAAGGGGCGGTTTGGCCATTGGATTGACGGCAGCTTTACCACGCCGGGTCATGGATTTGACACCAAAAACCCGGCTTCGGGCGCGGTGTTGGCCCATGTGACGCAAGGCACCGCCACCGATCTGGATCTGGCGGTCGCCGCCGCCCGCCGCGCACAGCCGAAATGGGCCAGACTTGCTGGCCATCAACGCGCGAAATACCTCTACGCGCTGGCCCGTCTGGTGCAGAAACACGCGCGCCTTCTGGCGGTGCTGGAGACGATGGACAACGGCAAGCCGATCCGCGAGGCGCGCGATATTGATGTGCCGCTGGTGGCGCGGCATTTCTATTACCACGCCGGGCTTGCGCAGCTGATGGATGCGGAACTGCCGGGGCAAGTGCCATTGGGCGTTTGTGGCGCGGTGATCCCGTGGAACTTCCCGCTGCTGATGCTGGCGTGGAAGGTGGCCCCGGCACTGGCTGCGGGCAATACCGTGGTGCTGAAACCTGCCGAATACACCCCCCTGACGGCGCTGCTGTTTGCCGAACTGACGCGCGAGGCGGGGTTGCCCAAAGGCGTTCTGAACATCGTCACTGGCGATGGTGATACCGGTGCTGCACTGGTTGCGCACCCGGATGTCAACAAGATCGCCTTCACCGGTTCGACGGCGGTGGGGAGGCTCATCCGTCAGGCCACTGCGGGAACGGCCAAGGCGCTGACGTTGGAGTTGGGCGGCAAATCGCCCTATATCGTGTTTGACGACGCCGATGTGGACAGCGCCATCGAAGGGCTGGTCGATGCGATCTGGTTCAATCAGGGGCAGGTCTGCTGTGCAGGCTCGCGGCTGCTGGTGCAAGAGGGCATCGCGGATCGGTTCCATGAGAAACTGAAACGCCGGATGGACGGGCTGCGGATCGGCGATCCCTTGGACAAATGCATCGACGTCGGTGCGATTGTCGACCCGGTGCAGCGGGAAATGATTGCGGGGCTGGTCGCGGGTTCTGACGGCGAGGTCTACCACGCCGCCTGCGCGATCCCTGAGGGCTGCTATTACCCGCCGACCCTGATCACCGGGCTGTCGGCCGCATCGCATCTGATGCAAGAGGAAATCTTTGGCCCGGTGCTGGTGTCGATGACCTTCCGCACCCCGGTTGAGGCGGTGGAACTGGCCAACAACACCAGATACGGGCTGGCAGCGACGGTCTGGACCGAGAATATCAATCTGGCGCTGGATATTGCACCCAAGATCAAGGCAGGGGTGGTCTGGATCAACGCCACCAACCTGTTCGACGCGGCGGCGGGCTTTGGCGGTGTGCGCGAAAGCGGTTTCGGGCGGGAAGGCGGATGGGAGGGCCTGCTTGCCTATCTCAAGCCCGCAACCAAGCCCAAGGCCTTGGCCCCGGCAGTCGCAAACCCTGCCCCGGCATTGGCCCAGGTTGACGGGTTGGACCGCACCGCCAAGCTGTACATCGGCGGAAAACAGGCCCGCCCGGATGGGGGTTATTCCCAAACCATCTGGTCGCCGCGTGGCAAGCTTTTGGGCCATGCGGGCCTTGGCAACCGCAAGGACATCCGCAATGCGGTCGAGGCCGCCCATGCCGCCAAAGGCTGGAGCAAGGCATCGGCGCACAACCGCGCGCAGATCCTGTATTACATCGCCGAAAACCTGTCAGCGCGGGCCTCGGAATTTGCGGCCCGTTTGCGCGATCTGACCGGGAAATCCGGGAACGCCGAGGTGGAGGCGGCCATAGCCCGCCTGTTCACCTATGCCGCATGGGCCGACAAATTCGACGGCGCGGTGAAATCGGTACCGATCCGTGGCGTGGCGATCGCCATGAACGAACCCTGCGGCGTCATCGGCGCGCTGTGCCCGGACGAAGCGCCGCTGCTGGGGCTGATTTCCGTGATGGCTCCGGTGATTGCAATGGGCAACACCTGCGTGCTGGTGCCATCGGAAACAGCGCCCTTGGCTGCCACCGATTTCTATCAGGTGTTGGACACCTCGGACCTGCCGGGCGGCGTGGTGAACATCGTCACCGGGTCGCATGCCGAACTCGCCAAACCCTTGGCCGGACATCTGGATGTGGATGCGGTCTGGTCATTCTCAAGCAAGCCCCTTTCCGGACTGATCGAGAAAGAAGCGGCGGGCAATATCAAACGCACCTGGGTCAACCATGGCCACGCCCGCGACTGGTTCAGCCCCGAAGCCGAAGGCCGCACCTTCCTGCGCGCTGCGACCAACGTGAAAACCATCTGGGTTCCCTACGGCGAGTGACGGTTTCACATTGGCGAAAATACCCCCGCCGGAGGCACTTGGCCTATCAAGACGCCATCGGCGGGGACATTCAGACCCAGAAAAAAGGGGCACAGCACCTTGCGCCTCTGCCTGTCATGTTCAGCCAGCGTCTTGCCACTGTGTAAAGCGGGTCATGGAAAGTTACGGGCGCGCTGCCGTGGTTGTTCACAAAACATGAGAAATTCCCCGTAGAAATCTGGTCCTGCTTGTGCAAACTTTGCGATTGCATGGTCGTTTGTGCAGGTATCAAGCCGTCGAATAAGACGGCATCGAAAAGGGACGTGGAAATGTTGCAAGAGTTCAAGTCGTTCATTGCCAAAGGCAATGTCATGGATCTGGCCGTCGGTATAATCATCGGCGCTGCCTTCACCGCCATCGTCAACAGCCTCGTGGGCGATCTGATCAACCCGATCATAGGGCTTATTCTGGGCGGGGTGAATTTCTCTGATATGTTCATCGACCTGTCGGGCACCAACCCGGCGTCGATGGCTGCGGCAAAGGAATCCGGCGCGGCTGTGTTCGCTTACGGTGCCTTCATCACGGCACTGATCAACTTTCTGATCATCGCATGGGTGGTGTTCCTGCTGGTCAAGGCCATGAACAAGATCATGCCGAAGAAAGCCGAAGCCCCCGCAGCCCCGGCTGGTCCGACGGAAGTGGATCTGCTGAAAGACATTCTGGCCGCGCTGAAGAAGTAAGCGGTTCACGATCATGAAAGGCCCGCAGAGCGCTCTGCGGGCCTTTTGCGTTCAGGGCGCAGCCACGGGGCGGACACGCAGACAGGTCCACCACAGCCGATAGGCCGTCAGCACGGCCAGCGGTGCGAAATGAACCGCAGCAGGCGGCCAGCCGTTCCAGTTGTGCAGACTTGCCCAGTGCAGCAAGGTCAACACCGCCGCCGCATAGGTCCAGCGTTGCACCGGTTTCCACCATTTGCCCAGACGGCGCACCGCATAATCCATGGATGTCGCGGCCAGCGGGATAAACACCGCAAAGGCCAGCCAGCCGGTCGCAATGTCAAACCGCGTGGCTTCGGCCAGAATGCGGTCAAGGCTTTCTCCCATCACATAGGCAAGCGTGTGGATCGCCGCATAGGCAAAGGCAGCCACCCCGAAATAGCGGCGGTTGGCACGCAACCAGCGGGCAAAGCCGCTGCCCTTTGTCAGCATCAAAAGCGGCGTCGCCATCATGCTGATGATCATGAAGCGGGCCGCAAATTCGCCCGATCCATGCAGAACACCGCGCAGGGCACGGGTGTTCTCGTCAAAGAACGGGGTGATCATGGTCAGGGCAGGAAGGCCAAGCAGCAGCCACAGCCAATAGGAAGAAAGTCGCGCGAACATAAAAGCCTCGATGTTGGTTCAAGGCTGGTACGCGCCGGCGTCAGGTTTCCGTCGCCCGACGTCAAAGAAACGCGACAGCGCGGTCGTGGGGGGCTCGATGCCCCCCGCGACCGCTCCGCGTCACAGGTTCAGCGCCTCTGCACCCGTGATTGTGGGCAGGCCCAGCGCCACGCCCACTGCGGCATAAGTCAGCTTGCCCGCATGCACATTCAGCCCGTTCAGCAGATGCCTGTCATCGGCGCAGGCCTGTTTCCAGCCTTTGTTGGCCAAAGCCAGCATGAACGGCATCGTGGCATTGCCCAACGCAAGCGTCGAAGTCCGCGCCACCGCCCCCGGCATGTTGGCCACGCAATAATGCATGATGCCGTCAACCTCATAGATCGGGTCCTGATGGGTGGTGGCGCGGCTGGTTTCAAAGCAACCGCCCTGATCAATTGCCACGTCCACCAACGCGGCACCCGGTTTCAATTCGGACAGTTGCGCGCGCGAAATCAGCTTTGGTGCGGCCGCACCCGGGATCAGCACCGCGCCGATGATCAAATCGGCCTGGCGCGCCAGTTCGATCGTGGTCGCCGCATCGGCATAACCACATTTGAACTGACCGCCGAACACATCATCCAGATAACGCAGCCGGTTCACCGAACGGTCCAGCACCGTCACATCCGCGCCCATCCCGGCGCTGATCTTGGCCGCATGCGTTCCCACCACGCCACCACCAATCACCAGAACGCGGGCGGGCAACACGCCGGGTACGCCCCCCATCAGCACACCGCGCCCGCCATTGGCCTTTTGCAGCGTCCAGGCACCCACCTGCGGCGCCAATCGGCCCGCAACCTCGGACATCGGCGCAAGCAAGGGCAGGCCGCCGCGATCATCCGTCACGGTCTCATTACACTCTTTCCCTACACGACGCTCTTCCGATCTGATCGGAAGAGCGTCGTGTA
>CAZCFC010000048.1:0-15265 GCA_964497815.1 uncultured Cypionkella sp. | reverse complement strand
TCAGGGTTTCCGAGACGAAACGCCCGCCAAACTTGCCAAAGCGGCCCTGTTCGTCCGGCCCGGTCATAAAGCTGTTCAATCCGTCTTCCATAGCGCCACTCCCCGGTTGTTACCGTGGGTGTAGCGCTGTTGGGGGCCGGGGAAAAGGGGGGGCTCGCCCCCCCTCGCCCGTTCGGGCTCACCCCCTGAGGATATTTGCGCACAGAGGATGGGGTCAGAGCGGCTTTTTATAGCCGATGTGGCTGGGCATGAAGCCAAGCCGATCATAGAAGGCGTGGGCGCGGTCGCGCGTCTTGTCGGTGGTCAGGTGCAGCAGCACGGCCCCGGCGGCACGGGCGCGGCGCTCGCATTCAGCGATCAGGGCAGCTCCGATGCCATGGCTGCGCTGATCGGCCTGCACACGGACAGCCTCGACCAACCCACGTTTGGCACCCTGACGCGACAGGCCCGAAAGGATGGTCAACTGACAGGTGGCGACGATGCGGCCCGAGTCTTCGCCCACGATCAACTGATGGGCAGAGTTGGCAACCAGGTCATCATATGCGGCAAGGTAGGGCGCAAGATCATGGCCTTCACGGCCATGCCCCAAAGGATCGTCGGCAAGCAGGTCCACGATCGCCGCCACATCGTCGCGGCGGGCGTTGCGAAAGATCACAGCCAAGCGTCGCGCCCCGTGGCCACGACATCGGCCACATTGGCGTGGCCATTCCTGGCCAGAAGCGCGTCCAGCCCATGCGCGATGCGCGGTGCAAGCGACAGTCCTTCGTAGACCATCGCCGTGTAGAACTGCACCGCCGACGCCCCGGCGCGCAACTTTTCATAGGCCTGCTCGGGTGAGGAAATCCCACCGACACCGATCAGAGGCAGGCGGCCTTTGGTCAACATGGACAACTGAGCCAAAACGCGGGTGGACTTTTCGAACAATGGGGCACCAGAAAGACCACCAGCTTGACCCGCACTTGCACTTTTCAAACCTTCTCGCGACAAGGTTGTGTTGGTTGCAATGATCCCTGACAGTCCGGAGGCCAGCGCCACTTCGGCAATCTCGGCCAGTTCATCGCCATTCAGATCAGGGGCAATCTTGAGAAATACCGGGATCGGACGTTGCAGCGCGGCCCGCGTTTCCATCACTTTGGCCAAAACCGCAGACAGCGCCGCACGCCCCTGCAGATCGCGCAGTCTTTCGGTGTTGGGAGAACTGACGTTGACCGTCGCGAAATCGGCATGGGCACCACAGGCGGCCAGAACGCGGGCGAAATCGGCGGCACGGTCTGTCGAGTCCTTGTTGGCCCCAAGGTTCAGCCCCACCGGAACCGCCCCCCGTTTGCGCAGGGCAAGCCGGGCGGCAATTGCCTCGATCCCGTCGTTGTTGAAGCCAAAGCGGTTGATCGCGGCGCGGTCTTCGGTCAGCCGGAACAGGCGCGGCTGCGGGTTGCCGGGCTGTGGCCGGGGGGTCGCGGCACCAACTTCGATAAAGCCGAACCCTGCGCGGGACAGCGGCGCAATGGCCGTCGCATTCTTGTCATAGCCTGCCGCCAGACCGACCGGATTTGGCAAATCCAACCCAGCCAGACGCAGCGCCAGACGCGGTGACGTCACCACCCCCGGCAACGGCACCAGCCCCGCCGACAGGGCGCGCAACGACAGTGCATGGGCGCGTTCGGGGTCAAGCCGGTGCAACGCGGTCAAGCCAAAGCGTTCGATCAGGTTCAAAACACACCTTCCGGGAAGATATGGCCACTGACGCCCAGAGGCAGGGATTTATCCCACACCACCTCGGACAATTGCAGGGCGCGATACAGATGCGGGAACAGCGCGCCACCGCGCGACACCTCCCATTTCAAAGCCTTGCCCAGACGGTTCGCTTCAAACGCCACCAGCACCAGATCGCTTTCGCTGCCAAAGTACTTGGCGGCGGTTTCGGCCAGTTGCGGGGCGGCGGAAAAGTGGATGAAGCCATCAGCCAGATCAACAGGCGCGCCCAGCGTTTGCCCGGCGGCCTTGAAAGCATCCCATTCGGGGCGGCGGAATATTTTGTAAATCAGCATAGGCGCGTCATGCCCCTAACTGCGGTTTCGGTCAATGGGCGTGACACCGCCGATGCTGTCATCTTGCCGTCACGTCGCCCTGCAAAAGCTTTTGACAAGGGGCCGGGTGGGGCAGACGATTTCCACCAGGATCAACCTGTGGAGGATCACGATATGCGTAGCGTTCAACTGGCCTCGGGCCTTGCCATACTGGCGGCCCTTTCGGCGGCCCCGCTTTTTGCAGAAACGGTCAAGCTGACCCTGCTGGGCGTGGGTGATGTCTACAACTTTGCCGAAGAGGATGGCCGCGGCGGCTTTGCCCGGCTGAACGCCGTGGCCAAGGCCGAACGCGCCGCCAATCCAAACACATTGTACCTTTTTGACGGCGATATGCTGTCGCCTTCGCTGTTGTCGGGCTTTGACAAGGGCCAGAATACCATTGATCTGACCAACCTTGTCCCCTTCGATCTGGCCGTTCCCGGCAACCATGAATTCGACTTCGGCCCCGAGAATTTTGCCGAGAAACTGAAGGCATCGAAATACCCCTGGGCCGCGATCAACATCACCAACGCAGACGGCACCCCGGTCGAAGGCCTGGGCGGCGTGGTGGTGAAAGAGGTTGGCGGGCTGAAAGTGGCGCTGATACCGGTGGCGCAGGACACCTCGCCCGAGGTGTCCTCGACCGGATCACTGACATTCGGCCCGACGGTGGATCTGGCGATTGAGGCCGCGAAAGCCGCGCGTGAAGCGGGTGCGGATATTGTGGTCGGCGTGGTCCAGACCAACATGGAAAACGACCGCGCCCTGATCAAATCGCACGCTTTCGATGTTATCCTGTCGGGCGACGACCATTCCTATGCCACCGCCTACGATGGGGTCACGGCCTATGTCGAAACCTCGATTGACGGCCAGTTTCTGACCCCGGTTGATCTGATGGTCGAGGTTGGCGAAAGCGACGGCAAGCGCACGATTTCCTGGGTGCCGAATTTCCGCTTTATCGACACTGCGGCAGTGGCGCCCGATCCGGAAAGTCAGGCTTTGGTGGACAAGTTCAACGCCGATCTGGACGCCACTTTGGGCGTGGAAATCGGCGTGACGGAAACGGCGATGGACAGCCGCCGCAATGTGGTGCGGGCCGAGGAATCCAGCATGGGCAACCTGATTGCGGATGCCATGCGCGCCGCCACAGGTGCCGATATTGCCCTGATGAATGGCGGCGGCATTCGGGGCGACCGCACTTATGATGCCGGCACCAAGCTGACGCGCCGCGACATCCTGACCGAACTGCCCTTTGGCAACGTGACGGTGGTGACGGAATTGCCGGGGGCACAGGTGCTGTTGGCGCTGGAAAATGCCGTGTCGCAGTTTGAAAAAGGCGCAGGCCGTTTTGCGCAGGTATCCGGCCTGACCTTTGCCTTCGATCCCGGCGCCGAAGCGGGCAAGCGCGTGTCCGAAGTGCTGGTCGCCGGAGCGCCGCTTGAATCCGACAAGGTCTACAAGGTTGCCGTCAACGACTATATTCTGGGCGGCGGAGATGGTTTTGCCGCATTGGGCGGCGGGCGCATCGTGACCAACGCGGGCGGCGGCAATCTGGTGGCCAATGACGTGATGGCCTATGTCGAAACCGCCGGAACCGTCAAACCTGTGGTTGAAGGGCGCATCAAGATCCTGGGCCAGTGATGGCACCGGGGGCTTGTCGGTTGGCAGGCCCCCAGTCTTGCGCAAGTCTTGCCCCAGTCTTGCCCCAGCCTTGCACCAGTCTTGCCCTTGTCGCAGGGTGGCTTAGGATAGGCGCATGTGCGGCCGTATTGTTCACACCCACCCGAATCAGGCGCTTGCCCAGATGTTTCAGGCAGAGCTTGGCAATGATTTGCCGGATCCGCCGCGCTATAACGTCTGCCCCACCAACACGGTCGCCGCCGTTACCTCTGCCGCGGGGCTGCGTCGGCTGCGGTCCATGCGCTGGGGGTTTCTGCCCGGTTGGTACAGTTCGCCCACCGACGGCCCGCTGATCATTAACGCGCGGTCAGACACCATCGCCACCAAGCCGGCTTTCCGCGAGGCGATTCGCACCCGCCGCTGCGTCCTGCCGGGTTCGGGGTTTTACGAATGGTCGGCGGGGCCGAACTCGACCCGGCTGCCGTGGTACATCACGCGGCGCGATGGTGCGCCGATGGCTTTGGCCGCCCTCTGGCAACGCTGGGGGGACATGGACACGCTGGCCATGGTCACAACCGAGGCCGGACCCGACATGGCAGCCATCCACAACCGCGAGCCGGTGATTCTGGCCCCCGAAGACGTGCCGCTGTGGCTGGGTGAGGCCGGGCATGGTGCCGCTGTGCTGATGAGGGCCACCACCGGCATTTTGCGGTCTTACCGCGTGGATATTGCCGTGAATTCCAACCGTGCCAGCGGCCCGATGCTGATCGAACCGATCGAGGGGTGTTGAGCCTGCCCGCAGGGGATGCTATGAAGACCAAGCGCGGGCATTGTGTAATGGTAAGACCTTAGCCTTCCAAGCTAAAGACGCGGGTTCGATTCCCGCTGCCCGCTCCAGATCCTTCCGGTTCAAGCCGTCGCGCAGATGGCGTTGATGGTCAGGTTCAGAAAAAACTGCCCAGCAGAGGAAAGCCACCGACGCCAAAGGCAAGCAGCGTGGCAAGATATGCCGCCATAGCCCACCCCGCGCGCGTTTTCGACATCGGGCGTTGCAGGCGGATCAGTTGCTCGGATTGCATCAGCCCCTGCCAGCCCATCAGAACGAAAATCAGCAGAATGAACGATCCCGACAGCACGCAAAGCGCCGCAGCGGTGGCTGACATGGCAATGGACACCGCCCGCGTGGCACCCGGCATATAGGTATAGGTCAGCACGCGCACGACCTTGCCACCATCCAAAGGCCAGAACGGCAGCAGGTTGAACAAATTCAGGCTGCCCATGACCAGCCCCAGAATATACAGGAAATTCGCCAGCCCCCACGCCTGATCGACAACCAGATCAGACAGGGCAAAGCACAAGACCATCGGCGCAAGACAGATCGCCGGGCCCATCAGGCTGATGAACAGATCAGTCTCATGGCTGGCGGGCAGCTTGTTCGAAATCGCCGCCCCACCCAACAGCGGGATCAACCGAAAGCGGGCATCGCCGTGACCGCAAATGCGAAAGGCCGCCACATGGCCGAATTCGTGCACCACAACGGTGATGATCAGCGCCGCACCGTATTGCCAGCCGAAAAGCCACACCGCCGCACCAACGGCCAGCACCCCAAGGCCCATCGCGTTGATGTCAAACCCCACCACGGTCAGCCCCCGCCCGATCAGCCCACCGCGCAGGGTATATAGGGCAACGGCCGTCAAGACGATGGCGGCAACAAGTTCGATCACGACACCACCCTGAACCGTTGAGTTTACAGATTGTCCTGCTGCGGCATGCCAAGAACGTGATAACCGCAATCAACGTGCACGACCTCGCCACTGGTGCAGTTGCCATAGTCGGAACACAGCCAGACAGCGGTGCCGCCGATGGCCTCCAGCGTGGCATTGGCGCGCATGGGCGCGTTGGCCTCGGTGTGGCGGAAGGTCGCGCGCGCGCCGCCGATGGCCGCCCCGGCCAGCGTTTTCATCGGGCCCGGCGAAATCGCATTCACCCGCACCTGCTGCGGCCCCAGATCATTGGCCAAGTACCGCGTGGCTGATTCCAAGGCCGCCTTGGCCACGCCCATCACGTTGTAATTCGGCGTCACCCGGTTCGATCCGCCGTAGGTCAGGGTGATCAGGCTGCCGCCGTTCGGCATCAACTCGGATGCACGGCGCGCCACGTCGATGAAGGAAAAGCACGAAATCGCCATCGTGTTGCTGAAATTCGCCCGGCTGGTCGCGGTGAACCGCCCCGTCAGCTCGGTCTTGTCGGAAAAGGCGATGGCATGGATCAGGAAATCCATCGTGCCCCACTTGTCCTTCAGCGTGGCAAAGCAGGCGTCCAGACTGGCGTCATCGGTCACATCGACATCCACCATGACGTCGCTGCCCACGGTCGCGGCCAAAGGCGCAAGCCGCTTGCCAAAGGCATCACCCTGATAGGAAAACGCCAGTTCAGCGCCCTCTGCCGCCAAGGCCGAGGCGATGCCCCAGGCGATGGACCGCTCATTGGCAACGCCCATGACAAGCCCGCGCTTGCCCTTCATCAGATCGGCCATGCGGCGCTCCTTAAGACAGATATTTGCTCATCACCAGGGTGGCATTGGTGCCGCCAAAGCCGAAAGAGTTCGACAGAACCGAATCCAGCTGCACGTTTTCACGCAGGGTGGTGACGATTTCCGCGGGGTCAAGCGCCGGGTCAAGCGTGGTGACGTTGGCGCTGGCTGCGATGAAATTGCCTTGCATCATCAACAGACTATAGATCGCCTCATGCACACCCGTTGCACCCAGGGAATGCCCGGTCAACGATTTGGTCGAGGCCACCGGCGGCGTTGCCCCACGGCCGAACACCCGGCGAATCGCCTCCATTTCGGTCACATCGCCCACCACGGTCGAAGTGCCGTGCGAGTTGATATAGTCCACATGACGGCCCTGCGGCAGCGTCGACAGCGCCAGCCGCATCGAGCGTTCCCCACCCTCACCCGAAGGCGCAACCATGTCGTAACCGTCCGATGTGGCACCATATCCGGTGACTTCGGCGTAAATCTTGGCCCCACGCGCCAGCGCATGGTTCAATTCCTCCAGCACCACCACGCCGCCACCGCCCGCGATGACAAAACCGTCGCGCGTGGCGTCATAGGCGCGGCTGGCGGTGGTCGGCGCGTCGTTGTACTTGGACGACATCGCACCCATCGCATCAAACAGACACGACAGCGTCCAGTCCAGCTCTTCACCGCCGCCCGCAAACACGATGTCCTGCTTGCCCATCTGGATCAGTTCGGTGCCATTGCCGATGCAGTGGGCCGATGTCGAACAGGCCGACGTGATCGAATAGTTTACGCCCTTGATCTTGAACGGCGTCGCCAGACAAGCCGAATTGGTGGACGACATGCAGCGCGTCACCATGAACGGCCCCATCTTTTTCGGCGCGCCTTTTTCGATGACAAGACGGTGCGCTTCAAAGAAATTCGACGTCGAAGGCCCGCCCGACCCCATGATCAACCCGGCACGATCGTTCGACACCTCGGCCTCGGTCAGCCCGGCATCGGCAATTGCCTGTTTCATCGCCAGAAAGTTATAGGCAGCCCCCGGCCCCATGAAGCGCAGGTCGCGCTTGTCGATGTGATCTTCCAGCACGATCTGCGGCATGCCGTGGATCTGGCTGCGAAAGCCATGCTCGGCATATTCGGGCGCGAATACGATGCCGGATTTCCCCGCCCGCAAGGACGCCTCCACCTCGGTCACATCGTTGCCAATGGACGAGATGATACCAAGACCGGTGATGACAACACGACGCATGGGGCAGTCTCCTGTTTGCAAAGCCAAGTTACGACGCCGACAGCGCGACCTTCATATCCTTGACGAGGTAAATCACTTCACCATCGGCCTCAACCCGGCCATCGGCCACGCCCATGGTCAGCCGGCGGGTCTGGATCGCCTTGGTGAAGTCGACGAAATAGGTCAGCTTCTTGCGGTCGGGCCGCACCATGCCGGTCAGCTTCACCTCGCCGACGCCCAGCGCATAGCCGCGCCCCTGCCAGCCGCGCCAGCCCAGATTGAAGCCCGTCAATTGCCACAGACCGTCAAGGCCAAGGCAGCCGGGCATGATCGGGTTGCCCGGAAAGTGGCAGTCAAAGAACCACAGATCGGGCGTGATGTCGAATTCCGCCACCACATGCCCGGCACCATGCGCGCCACCATCGCCGGAAATCTCGGTGATGCGGTCCATCATCAACATGGGCGGTGCGGGCAATTGCGCGTTGCCGGGGCCAAACAACTCTCCCCGTGCGCATTTCAAAAGATCTTCTTTGCCGAATGATGTTGGAAAACCGCTCATGCCTGCCAGATCCCCCCTGAGGCGCCGCCTTTTCCCCCGTGTAGCACCCGGCGGGAAGGGGAAGCAAGTAGAGGGCGGCCACAGGGATGCCTCTGGCGGATTTTCGTTTGATAAGGGCGGGCAGGCACCGCTATATAGGGCGCAGGATTGGGAGCGCAGATGAAGATCACAGCGATGGAACGCAGCACGCTTTGGCTGTCGCGGGGGGGGATGCGCCCGACGCGGCAACGGCTGGCTTTGGCCGGGCTTCTGGTCGGTGACGGCATGGACCGCCATGTCACCGCCGAAGGTCTTTATGCCGCTGCGGGTCAGGCTGGCGAAAAGGTCAGCCTTGCCACCGTCTACAATACCCTGCGCGCATTCTGCGAGGCAGGTCTGCTGAACGAAGTCGTGGTCGATGGCTCTCGCAGCTATTTCGACACCCGGATGGATGATCACCCGCATTTCTATTGGGAAAACAGCCATGATCTGACCGACGCCCCCGCCGAGGACCTGCAGATCACCGGTCTGCCGCCGGCCCCCGACGGCATGGCGATTTCGCGCGTGGACGTGGTGATCCGCCTGAAACCAAGCACCGACCGGGTCTGATGGTCCCTGCCACGCTGCGGCAGGGTTGCCTTGCCCGGCCCGCGCAGGATTGCCCCGCCCCCGCCCGATTGCTGTTTTCCAAATACTCCTGCGCAGAGCGCATGCGGCCTCTCAGCCCGCGATGCGCCGGTAGGTCAGATAATGCGGCGGCCGCCCCTCGCGCAGGGCCTTTTGTTCATAGCGTGTCGACAGCCAGTCAGACCATGGCACGTCGCCCTGACCCAGCAGTTCAAACCCCGCCAGCGGCACCTCTTCCAAAGTCTGGCGCACATAATCGGGAATGTCCGTCGCCACGCGGAATTCGGCACCCGGCTGCAACACCCGGGCCAGCGCCCCAAGATAGCCTTGGGTGACAAAGCGACGGCGGTGGTGGCGGGCTTTGGGCCAGGGATCGGGATAGTTCAGGAAGGCTTTGCCAATGCTGGCTGCGGGCAGCACATCAAACAGGTCGCGCACATCGCCGGGATGGATGGCAAGATTGGTCACACCCGCGGCGCGGATCTTGCCCAGCAACATCGCGATCCCGTTCACGAAGGGCTCACAGCCGATGATGCTGATCCGGGGATAGCTGGCCGCCATATGCACCAGATGCTCGCCTCCGCCAAAGCCGATCTCCAGCCAAAGCGGCTTGTCGGCAAAACGCGACAGGTCAATGGGCACGCGGGCGGGGTTTTGCTCACGCGTGACGCCCGGAAGGCTTAGCGCCTCCAGATCCTCGGCCAGATAGGTCTTTTGGCTGCTGCGCAGGGTCTTGCCATGCACCCGCCCGTAGAAATTGCGCCGCTCGATAGGATCATACATGGCAAAAGGCCCCGAAGTTGCTTCGGGGCCTCTAGTCTTCTGCCGCATCAGGGTCAAGCCGCCCCGCGCGGCAATACGCGCCAGCCGCGGGATTGGCCCCCTCAACGGGGGACAAGACCGCGACCGCCGCTCAGGTCACACCGCCGCCTTCAATGCGTCGATCAGATCGGTTTTCTCCCACGAGAAGCCACCATCCGCCTCGGGCGCGCGGCCAAAATGGCCGTAGGCGCTGGTGCGGGCATAGATGGGCCGCGTCAGTTGCAGGTGCTCGCGGATGCCGCGCGGGGTCAGGTCCATGCAGGCCGCGACAGCGCGTTCGATCTGCTCTGCCTCAACCTTGCCGGTGCCGTGTGTATCGACATAGATCGACAGCGGCTTGGCCACGCCGATGGCATAAGACACCTGCAGCGTACAGCGGTCGGCCAGACCGGCCGCCACCACGTTCTTGGCCAGATAGCGCGCCGCATAGGCCGCCGAACGGTCGACCTTGGTCGGATCCTTGCCCGAAAACGCGCCGCCGCCATGCGGGGCCGCCCCACCATAGGTGTCCACGATGATCTTGCGGCCCGTCAGACCCGCATCCCCATCCGGCCCGCCGATCACGAAGGTCCCCGTCGGGTTCACCCACCACTCTGTGGTCTCGGTGATCCAGCCCGAAGGCAGCACTTCGCGGATGTAAGGCTCGACAATCGCACGGATCGCATCCGAGCCCTGACTTTCCAAAGCATGCTGGTGCGACAGCACGATCGAGGTCACTTCCACCGGCACGCCGCCTTCATAGCGCAGCGACAACTGCGATTTGGCATCCGGGCGCAGCGTTGGTTCCGCCCCCGATTTGCGCACCTCGGCCAGACGGCGCAGAATGGCATGGCTGTACTGGATCGGTGCCGGCATCAGTTCCGGCGTCTCGCGGCAGGCGTAACCGAACATGATGCCCTGATCCCCCGCACCGTCCTTGTCGACGCCCTGCGCGATATGGGCGGATTGCTTGTGCAGATAGTTCTGCACTTTCAGGGTGTTCCAATGGAACTCATCCTGTTCATAGCCGATATCGCGCACGCAACCGCGCACAATATCCTCGACCCGGTCGTTCATTGCCTTCAGGGCTTTCTTGTCCGACAGGCCAACCTCGCCGCCCACAACCACGCGACCCGTGGTCGCAAAGGTTTCGCAGGCCACGCGCGCATTGGGCTCTTCGGTCAGGAACGCGTCCAGAATGGCGTCCGACACACGGTCGCACAACTTGTCCGGGTGCCCCTCGGATACGGATTCCGAGGTGAAAATATAGTTCTGTCTGCTCATGGGGAAGCGCTCCGTTATGGTAATCCGCCACGCCAGGAAGCCGTTGTGCCGGTTTGATGCGCCTGCCTAGACCCAACAGGGTCACAAGGTCAAGCCGCCGCCTGTTTTCGCCTTGGAAACAACGCCAATCCGAGTCCGGCCAGCAACACAAGGACCGGCAGCTCCCCCCACTGCGCATAGGGCGTTTGCGGCAAGGGCCCCGGCAAATCCGCATCCAGATAGGCAGCGGTCCCGAACTTCAGCGCCGCCACCTGCCGCCCCCGCGCGTCATAGACGCCCGTGACCCCGGTGTTGGCCACACGCACCAAAGGCAAGCCCTGCTCAATTGCCCGCAGTCGGGCCTGCGCCAGATGCTGGAACGGCCCCGACACCGTGCCGAACCATGCGTCATTGGTGATCTGCAAAATCCAGTCCGCCCGCGCGATGCCGCGCAGGTCTTGCGGAAACACCGCCTCATAGCAGATCAAAGGCAGCACTTGGCCCAATGGCCCAAGATCAAGCACCTGCGGCCCCGGCCCCGCCGAATAGCCGTTGCCCATCTGCGCCGCCAACGCACTGATCCCGAACCAGTCATACACCAGATCGCCCAACGGCATATATTCGCCAAAGGGCACCAGATGATGCTTGTCATAATTTGCCGCAATCAGGCCATCGGGGCCGACAACGGTCAGACTGTTCCAGCCCTGCACGCCGTCGGTCCGTTGCCGCCCCACCACAACCGGGGCACCCCCTCCGGCCTTGGCGATCATGGCGTTCAATTCGGGGTGCCGCTCCAGCAGATAGGGCAGCGCCGTTTCCGGCCAGATCACCAGATCAGGGGCAGGTTTGACGGCGGTAAAGGCCAAAAGCCGGTCAAAGAACAGGCGCGCCTCGGCCGGATCCCATTTCGCCGCCTGTGCCGCATTGGGCTGCACCAGCCGCAGCGTGATCCCCCGCGCCGCAGGGTCCGGCAATCCCAACGTCCACAGCCCATAGCCCCAAGCCGCCGCCAGCACCGCCAAAGCCGCCATCACCCCCGGCCACCGACGCCCCGTAAGCCCCGCCGCCGCCAGCGCCGTGATCAGCGACAATCCTGACGGCCCGATCAGCGCCGCCACCTGCGCCACGGGCGTGTCAATCCAGACATGCCCGATCAACGCCCATGGAAACCCGGTCAGCACATAGCCGCGCAACAATTCCGCAACCGTCAGACCCAGCGCAAACGCCACAAGCCTGCGCGGCATGCCCCACGCCAAAGCCGCAGCCCCCGCCCAGAACAGCGCCATCCCAAAGGCCATGAACACCACGGCAAACGGCGCCATCCACCCGTCCTTGGCGGCATCCACCAGAAACGGCTCGATGATCCATGCCAGACTTGCCCCGAAGTATCCCGCCCCCGCGCACAGCGCCAGCCAGACCGCAGCCCCCCGCCGCCCGGCCTGCACCACCAGATGCATCACCCCGGCCAAAGCGGGAACCGTCAGCCACCAGGCGCCCAACGGGGCCTGCCCTGCCGCCGCCAGCACACCCAGCACCAAACCCGGCCCCAGCACCCTACTTCGCCGCATCCGCAGCCGCGCGTGCCGCCAAAGCGGCCCCGGGCAAGCGTACCCGCAACCGCTTGATCCTGCGGGCATCGGCGTCGATCACTTCAAACTCCACCCCGGATTCGTGCGGCACAATTTCACCCCGCGCAGGCACCCGGCCCGTCCGCAGGAACACCAGCCCCCCCACGGTGTCGATGTCCTCGTCATCCTCGCCCGACCGCAAGGCCATCCCGATGGCCGCCTCGAACTCTTCCAAAGGGGCCGTGGATTGCGCCACAAAGACGCCGGGCTTTTCTTCCTTCCACAACGGACCCTCGGCCTCGTCATGCTCATCCTCGATCTCGCCGATCACGGTTTCGATCAGATCCTCGATGGTCACAAGCCCATCGACGCCGCCATATTCATCAATGACCAGCGCCATATGAACCCGGTCGCGCTGCATCTTCTGCAACAAGGTCGCCGCAGGCATCGACGGCGGCGCGAACAACACCGGGCGCAACAACCGCTTCAACGAAAACCGCCCCCCAGCGCCAAATCCATGCTGCAAGGCCAGATCCTTCAGCAACACAAGACCCTGCGGATGATCCAGCGTCCCCTTGTAGACCGGCAAGCGGCTAAAGCCATGCTGGCGGAACACCTCGACCAGATCATCCTTGCCGATGTCCAGAGGCACAGCCGCAATCTCGACCTTGGGAATGGCCACATCATCAACCCGCAAACGGCGCAGGTTGCCCAAACCCGGCAAGACCGCCCCGCCCCCCAATGGCGCGCCCCCGGCATTGCCCCCTGCCGCCTCCGAAGAGTCGGATGAACTGAAGGCGTTCAACAGACGCCCGAAAAATCCGCGTGGCGAAGCCTCGGCCTCGTCTCCGTCTTCTGGCGCGCGATGCGCTGCCCCAGACCCGTCGCTGCTACTGCCCATTTGTCCTTTGTCCGAAAATCGCCCGCATAGCCGGGACCTAAACCGAATATGGGTCACAAAGCCCAAGCCGCGCAAGTATGCGCACCTCTGTGGCCTCCATCAGATCACCGTCATCGGCGCGAATATGATCATAGCCCAGCAAATGTAACAGCCCATGCACCACCAGATGCGTCACATGGTCCGCCAAAGGCTTGCCTGCCGCCTGCGCCTCAGCCGCACAGGTGTCATAGGAAATGGCGATATCGCCCAAAGACTCAGGATCATCGGCCTCGCCCGGCTCGGGCAGTTCCGGCACGCAGCCCGCATCCGCGCCCCGCTCCTCGGACGGCCAACTCAGCACATTGGTGGCTTTGGCCTTGCCACGAAAGTCGCCGTTCAGCTCCGTGATGCGCGCATCATCGCAGCCCATCAGGCACAGGGTAAACCCCGCCTCCGCCAGCCGCACCTCGGCAAACCCCGCCCGCACAGCCCGCAACGCCAGCGCCTCAAGCCCAAGCGCCGCCCAACGGTCATCCTCGATGACAATATCAACCAAAGGTTCCATCCGCGCCCCATAGCGCAGCCAAGCCCGCCCCTCAAGCTTTCATCTGTCTTCAAGTATCCTGGGGGGGGCGTAGCGGGGGGCAAAGCCCCCCACCCGCGCGTCAGCGCTGACAGGCTTGCGCGGCACGCGCACCATCAGATCACGCCAGCCTGCCAGATCACGCCAGCCTGCCAGATCACGCCAGCCTGCCAGATCACGTCAGCCTGCCGCCTCGTCGCGCTCATAGGCTTCGATCACCCGCGCCACCAAGGGATGCCGCACGACATCCTTCGAGGTGAAATAGTTGAAGGATACCCCCTTCACCCCGTTCAGAATCCGCTCGGCATCCGCCAGCCCGCTGGCAGTGCCACGCGGCAGGTCGACCTGCGTGCGGTCCCCGGTGATCACCATGCGCGACCCCGACCCCAGACGCGTCAGGAACATCTTCATCTGCATGGTCGTCGCGTTCTGGGCCTCGTCCAGCACCACGAAGGCGTTCGACAACGTACGCCCGCGCATGAAGGCCAGCGGCGCAATCTCGATCCGCTTTTCCTCCAGCAGCTTCTGCACCTGCTTGGCGGGCAGAAAGTCGTTCAGCGCGTCGTAAAGCGGCTGCATATAGGGGTCGATCTTTTCCTTCATATCTCCGGGCAGAAAGCCAAGGCGTTCGCCCGCCTCGACGGCCGGGCGGCTGAGGATGATCTTTTCCACAGCACCCGAGATAAACATCGTCACGCCCACCGCCACCGCAAGATAGGTCTTGCCGGTGCCCGCAGGGCCGATGCCAAAGCCCAGCTCATTGCCAAAAAGGTTGGCGACATAGGCCTTTTGCGCCTCGGTCCGCGGCTGGATCGGCTTCTTGCGGGTGCGCAGTTCGATGCCGCCACCGGTGAACATCTCGATCTGCTCGGACCCCTCGGCGCGCAGCACTTCGGGCATCGGCCGCCCCAGACGGATCGCGCCGTCGATGTCGCCTGCCACCACCGCGTGCCCGGCCTCCAGCCGCGCATACAGCGCACGCAGCACCGCCGCCGCCTGATCACGCGCGCCCTTGTCCCCGATCACCGCCAGCCGATTGCCCCGGCGCAGCACATGCACACCCATCTGATGCTCTATCTGCGCCAGATTACGATCAAATTCGCCGCACAGGCTGATCAGCAGCCGATTGTCTGGAAATTCAAGCACCGTTTCGACAATATCGTCGGAACGAGTCGGGGGGGTCAGCGCGCTGAGGCCCAAAGGTATCTCCTTACGGTTCAGGGACATCTAGATATAGTGTGGGGCCAAGACCGGCCTCTGGCAAGCCCAACCTCGCCCTGCGCCGTATCAATTTCGCGACAGCCCGGTTTCAGGGCGCAGTTGCGCAAATGAAAAAAGGCCGCGGATCACCCACGGCCTTCTGAATTTCGCCTCTGCAACCCGATCAGTTGCTGCGCGGTTGACCGTTGCGCGGCACATAGTCCTGCAATCCTGGCGATTGCGACTGGTAATTGCCCAGAACGGTGCCCGGCGGATACTGGTTGTTGCAGACCGGCAGGCCCGAAACCGGATCGTCTCTGCGCCCCGAATGCCCTTCCAGACAATCGTCACTGATCCAGCCCTG
>CAZCFC010000047.1:0-15375 GCA_964497815.1 uncultured Cypionkella sp. | reverse complement strand
CAGCAATATCTGGGCGAAACCCTGCCCGAGATTGCGGGCGAAAAGGCGGGGATCATCAAACGTGGCGTACCGGTGATCGTGGGGCCGCAGGATGAAGCGGGGCTTGCGGTGATCGAGGCGCGGGCGGCCCGTCTGGGTGCCCCGGTTCTGGCCTTTGGGCAGCACTGGAACGTCTGGGAAGAACGCGGACGGCTGATTTATCAGGATGAAAACGGCCTGCTGGACCTGCCGTTGCCAAACCTGCCCGGCCCGTTTCAGGTGCATAATGCCGGGGCCGCGATTGCCGCCCTGCGCGCACTTGGCAAGAGCGAGGCGGCCTGCGAGGCGGCGGTGACGCGCGCCTTCTGGCCCGCGCGGATGCAGCGGTTGCGGGTTGGGCCTTTGGTAGACAGCGCGCCGTCAGTGGAATTATGGTTGGACGGCGGGCATAATCCGGCCGGTGGCGCTGCGGTGGCGGCGACGCTGGCGCGGATGCCTGCGCGCCAGACCCATCTGATCTGTGGCATGCTGAACACCAAAGACGTGCGCGGCTATATGGAGCCACTTGCGCCGCATGTGGCGCAGCTGCACGCCGTGTCGATCCCCGGTGAAAAGAACACCCTGCCCGCCGAAGTGACCCGCGACGCGGCGGCGGCGGCAGGGATCAAGGCCGTGACAGCGGGATCGGTGGCGCAGGCTCTGGCCGAGATTGCGGCGGCCGCACCCGAGGCCCGCGTTCTGATCTGTGGCTCGCTGTATCTGGCGGGCGGCGTGCTGCGCGAGAACGGTTGAAGGGGCGTTGCCCAGGGCTAAAAGAGCGGGGGCGTTGCCCCCCCGGGCCCTGCGGCCCTCCCCCCAGGATATTTGGGCACAGAGGATGGCAATTTTAGATAAAGTTTAAAGGATTGCCATGCGCCCTATTGGGGACGCAATCGGCAGTCACGTTGCCCAAGATTGTGATTGATTCGGGTGTGTTATGACTGATCTTTCTCCGCTGGCTGTATCGACTTTGGTCAAGAAATTGCGCGTTGCGGTTTTGGTGGATGGTGAGAATGTCAGCGCTGATTACGCGGGCAAGATCATCACCAAGTCTTTGACTGTTGGTGAGCTGCAGGTTCGTCGTGTCTATGGAAATGTGGCAAATCTGAAAAAATGGCCCGCCGCACCGGGCTTTCGCATGATCCATTCCGGCGCAGGCAAGAATGCCACCGACATTCTTTTGGCTGTTGAAGCGATGAGCCTTGCTCTGACCCATCAGATCGACGCTTTGGTGATTGTTTCTTCAGACCGTGACTTCACCCATCTGGCCACCAACCTGCGCGAAGCGGGGCATCTGGTTATCGGCATGGGCGAAAGCAAGGCACCGGCAGCCTTTCGCAAAGCCTGCGTTCGTTTTGAAGTATTGCCAGAGCTGGTTATGGAACGCAGCCCCATCTTGCCTGCCGCAAAGCCGCCCGAGGTGAAACCGGATCAACCTGTTGACCTTGACACCCTGATCCGAGGGCTGATTCATGCGACAGGCAAGGACCGTGTGATTGGTGTTGCCCAATTGGGCACGGCCTTGAAACAGCACCATCAGAAGGTTGCCAAGGACTTTGGGGCACGCACATGGAGCGGGTATCTGCGGCTTAGGCCCGATCTTTACGCGATGGACGCGAACGGCGGCAATCCATGCGTCCGCCTCAAACACACCTGAGCCAAGCCCCCCTCCCTGCAATCCACCTTGCCCCTGCGCGGTTGCGCCATTATCCCTTTGCGCAAAGCAATCCGCAGAGGACCCGCCATGGCCACGAACCAGCGTTTCGACAAATCCAAACTTCCCAGCCGCCATGTCACCGAAGGCCCGGCCCGCGCGCCGCATCGCAGCTATTTCTATGCGATGGGCATCACCGAGGAAGAGATTCATCAGCCCTGGGTTGGCGTTGCGACCTGTTGGAACGAAGCGGCACCCTGCAACATCTCGCTGAACCGTCAGGCGCAGATCGTGAAGCATGGCGTCAAGAAGGGCGGCGGCACTCCGCGTGAGTTCACCACAATCACCGTGACCGATGGCATTGCGATGGGGCATGAGGGCATGCGGTCATCACTGGCCAGCCGAGATGCGATTGCCGATACGGTGGAACTGACCATGCGCGGCCATTGCTATGACGCGCTGGTGGGTCTGGCCGGGTGCGACAAATCGCTGCCGGGGATGATGATGGCGATGGTGCGGCTGAACGTGCCGTCGGTGTTCATCTATGGCGGCTCGATCCTGCCGGGCCGCTACAAGGGGCAGGACATCACCGTTCAGGACATGTTCGAAGCGGTGGGCAAAAATCAGGCCGGCACGCTTTCAACCGCGGAACTGGAAATCATGGAGCGCGTGGCCTGCCCGTCGTCGGGCGCGTGTGGGGCGCAATACACCGCCAACACCATGGCCTGCGTGTCCGAGGCGATTGGTTTGGCGCTGTTGAATTCTTCAGGCGCGCCCGCCCCTTATGAAAGCCGCGATCAGTATGGTGAGGCCTCGGGCGTTGCCGTGATGAACCTGATCGAAAAGAACATCCGCGCGCGCGATATCGTAACGCTGAAATCGCTGCAAAACGCCGCCCGTGTGGTGGCTTGCACCGGGGGGTCGACCAATGGTGCGCTGCACCTGCCCGCGATTGCACATGAAGCTGGGATTGATTTCGACTTGTTCGACGTGGCCGACATCATGCGCGACACCCCCTATTTCGTTGATCTGCGTCCGGGCGGAAAATACGTGGCCAAGGATCTTTACGAGGTTGGCGGCGTGCCTGTGGTGATGAAGGAATTGGCCAAGGCAGGACTGCTGCATCTGGACTGCATCACCGCAAGCGGAAAATCGCTGGGCGAAAGTCTGGAAGAAATCACAGGTGAGGCCGATGGCCGCGTGATCTATCCAATTGCGACGCCGATCACCAAAACCGGTGGCGTTGTGGGTCTGAAGGGCAATGTCTGCCCGGATGGCGCGATTGTGAAGGTCGCGGGCATGACCGAGGCCGAGCAGGTGTTCACTGGCCCGGCGCGGGTGTTTGAATGCGAAGAAGATGCCTTCGAGGCCGTCAAGGCGCGGACCTATAAAGAGGGCGAAGTTCTGGTCATCCGCAACGAAGGCCCCGCCGGTGGCCCGGGCATGCGCGAGATGCTGTCAACCACGGCGGCGCTTTCGGGCCAAGGCATGGGCAAGAAGGTGGCGCTGATCACCGACGGGCGCTTTTCAGGAGCAACGCGCGGCTTCTGCGTTGGCCATGTTGGCCCCGAAGCGGCACATGGTGGCCCGATTGCCCTGCTGAAGAACGGTGACATGATCACGCTGAACGCCCTGACCGGCGAATTGTCGGTTGCCGTTTCGGATGCCGAAATGGCTGCGCGCCGCGCGGATTGGAAGGGCCCGCGCCCGAACCAGTACGCAACCGGGGCCTTGTACAAGTATGCCAAGTTGGTCGGCAGCGCGCGCTACGGGGCCGTGACCCATCCCGGAGCGAAAGCGGAGAAGCATGTCTACATGGATCAGTAAGGCGCTGTGCCTTACCGCGCTGGTGGCCCTGTCGGGCTGCCAGCTTGAACCGGGTTTCGGTGCGGCGCGGTCGGCATCAGTGTTGAACGGCGCAATCCAGATTGGCGTGCCTTCTGGTTATTGCATTGATGGCGGCGCCAGCCGCGAGGCGCGTGATGGCGCGGTGATTCTGATGGGTCGCTGCACGGATGAAGTCAAGGCGATCCCGGCGCTGCTGTCGGTGTCGATCGGTCAGGGCGGTTCGGCTGGTGTGATGACAGCAGGCGGCCCGGCGCTTGCCGCGTATTTTGGATCACCACAGGGTCGGGCCACTTTAAGCCGCGATGGCCGCGCCTCGGATATCCGGGTGATCGAGGCACTTGGTGCTGGGGATGCCTTCTTGCTGCATCTGAAAGACCGCAGCATCGGCGAGTATTGGCGCGCCGTGATCGGCATGAAAGGCCGCCTGGTAACGATTTCAGCGACCGGCACGCCTGACCTGCCGCTTGACCCGACAGACGGACGCAAAGTTCTGGACACGGCTCTGGCTGCGATGCGCCGCGCCAACAGTGCCCCTGCCCAAGCCGTTGTAGCAAAAGATTAACCCTTTGGCACAATCTGACACCTTCGGGGTGGAGTCTTAACTAATTTGCGGCAATAAAAGAATCGTTTCCATACGTTCAACAATTATTGTGTGTTGGGCGGGTCACGACAGGGAAAGAGCTGATGGCAGGACTGATGTCCGGTTTGATTGACAGGCTGATCCACAAGCGCGTTTTGCGCCGCTGGGGCTTGGCGGGGGATCAAGCAGCCACCACCAGCCTGGACGGTCTGCGCAGCCTGCGCACGCGGGCGCGGGCGCTGCGGCGCAATCTGGATCGGGTGATCCATCAGGCTGACCACAGGCTTGCCCTGCCCATCATCGGGCCAAATGTCATCCGCAAACCGCTGGGCACGGATTGGGCATGGCGACCCGAGTTGTGGAAAGGCCCGATCCCGGTGCCGGGGTTCTCAAGCGTGCCGGGCAAAGCGCTGATCCATGACGGTGCCACGATTTTCCACGACTGCCGCCGCAGCGAGTTGACTGTCCGTCAGATCCGCAACACGCGTGAAGCCGACATTGCGCCTTTTGGCTTTCGCATGGACGTGTTCCGCTTTGACGGCTCGTTTCTGTCGCTGGTCGTTGACCTGCCTGAAGATGCCGCCCGTGGCCTGAAGCAAAAGCACGTCATCCGGCTGGACGTTATCGTGGAGATGGAAAAGCCGCTGGAAATCTTTGCGCGTTTGAATATCAAACACGGCCCGAACGTGGAACAGATCGTGCGCGAACTGCCGCTGAATGAGGAAGAGGTGATGGTGGAATTCGACCTTGCCTACTCCAAGATGAACGAAAAGCGGGTGGAACGTCTTTGGGTGGATCTGATTTTTGAAGGCCCCCAGATGAACCAGATCATCCTGCGCGACGTAACCTTCAGCCGCAGACCGCGCGCCGAGTTATGAGGCCGAAATGACCGAGATCAAGCTGACCAAGACACGCATCCGCGCTGGCGTATGGGAGGGTGTGCTGACCGGCCCCGCAGAGCCGGCCATCGAGGTGCTGCACCTGGAACATCTTGTCCCCGGTCACAGCCTAACAGCCATCCCCGACCGCCCCGGTGAGTGGCTGGTACGTGTTCCGGTTCCGGCAGAGTTGCTGACCGAAGGCGTGCAGACGTTCCTGATCCGCAACAAGGCAAGTGGCGAAACGCTGGAACATTTCACCATCATCACGGGTGTCGCCATGGAAGACGACATGCGCGCAGAGGTTGAACTGTTGCGTGCCGAACTGGACATGCTGAAGCGTGCATTCCGCCGTCACTGTCTTGAAACGGCGGGGTAACTTAACCTACTGATTTTGCAGACTTGCTGCGCAGCGAAACTGCAGCATTCCGGCACGGGACGCCGCGCAGAAATCTACAGGGGCAGATGTGCGGCCTGCATCACGATTTCCGCAGCCTGCACCAAATCTTGTGCCGATTGCCCCAGCAAGACGCCATAGGCACCAGCCTGCACCTGCCAGGTCCGCGAGTCAGGATTGAACCAGGCGAAATCGCGTGGAGTCAGAGTCAAAGCAACCCGCACTGCCTGCCCTGCCGCCAGATGGTGCTTGGCAAAGGCCTTCAATTCCTTGATCGGACGTGCGACCGGCGCGGCTGCGGGCGTCAGATAAAGCTGTACAACGGTGCTGCCCGCGCGGTCGCCCACATTGCGCAAGCTGGCGCTGACGGTCAGGCCGTCGACGGCAAAATCACAAAGCTCGAACCGGCTGTAAGACAAACCAAAGCCAAAGGGGAACAGTGGCGGCGTCCCAGATTTGTCGGCGTGACGGTAGCCGATGAACACGCCTTCCTCGTAGCGCACGCGGCCTTCCAGCCCCGGATAAATTTCAAGGTCTTGGGTCTGAGCAACCCCATCTGACCAGCGTGCCGGAAAGGTTTGTGGCAGACGTCCGCCAGGCTCGGTGCCGGTCAACACATCGGCAATGGCGTTACCCGCCTCTTGCCCGGGATACCAGGCCTGCAACACGGCGGCGACATCGTTCAGCCACGGCATTTCGACAGGCCCACCGGTTTGAAGCACAACCACGGTGTTCGGATTGACCGCAGCCACCGCCGCAATCAGGTCCGCCTGCCGCCCGGGCAGTGCGATTCCGGGCAGATCCGCGCCTTCCGTATCCCAAGATGCATCCCTGCCCACAAACAGAATCGCAGTGTCGGCAGCCTTGGCCACAGCAACCGCTTCAGCAATTTCAGCATCCCCCGAGGGCAAACCAAGCCCGATCGCCAATGCAGAAAAGGCCAAGTTTTCGGATTGGGCCGAAGCGAAGTCGATCTCGATCGCATAGGTTTGACCCGCAACCATGGGCAGATCGGCCAATACCTCGTCACAGCCCTCCTCAAAGAAGCTGGTACCACGGGTCCAGCTTTCCCAGGCTTCTGCAACCAGCACACCGTCAAGCCGCACACGCGCCAATCCTGCGGCACGAATGCCCAGCCGCCAGATGCCAGTCTTGGGGGCGGTAAACTGTGTCGCCATCCGGGCCGAGAAATGGGCGGCATCAACGTCGCCCTTCATGCGTCCAAACCAGAAGCCCATCGCCTCAGGCAGTTCATCCAGGGCGACAGGATCGCCAGACAGGTCACGATTTGGAAACAATTCCATCGTCAGCGGACCGGGCAGAGTGGGCTGAAACTTGGCATTGTCGCAGCCGTAAGCATAGGTCACGTCGCCCAGCGCCGCCGTCAATCCATCATAGGGCGAAATACGGTAATGCGCGTTCAACTGCGCCGATCCACCCCCCATGATCTGCGCGGTCTTGGCGTTCGGTCCGATCACGGCCACCGTTCCACCCGACAAGGGCAGCACCCCGTTGTTGGTCAGCAGAACCGCCGCTTCGGCCCCCGCACGACGGATCAAAGCGCGATGTTCGGGGCGGTCATCAGCGCGCTCTACCCATTGTGAATGGTCGTTCAGCGCGCCAGTCCGCTCCATCAGCCGCAGCACATTCAGAACCCGCTCGCGCAGGGTTTCCCGCGACACTTCACCCGTTTCAACCGCCGCGATCAGTTTTTCGCCCCGGTCGCGCGCGGGCCCGGGCATTTCCAGATCAAGACCCGCATTCACTGTGGCCGCCGTGGAATGACTGCCAAACCAATCCGACATCACCACGCCGTCAAAGCCCCAATCGCCACGCAGCACTGTATTCAAAAGCCACGCATGTTCAGAGGTATAGATACCGCCCAACCGATTATAACTGCTCATCACAGCCCAGGTATTGGCGCGCTTCACAGCGGCCTCAAACGGGGGCAGGTAAAGCTCACGCAGGGTGCGTTCGTCGATTTCCGAAGACATCGTGGTGCGCTGAATTTCGGATTCGTTGCCGACAAAATGCTTGATCGTTGCAGCCACACCCTTGGCCTGCAGGCCACGGATATAACCCACGGCCAGATCAGCCGTCAGCACCGGGTCTTCGGCATAGCATTCAAAATTACGGCCGTTGGTCTGCGTACGGTGGATGTTCACTGTCGGGGCAAGCAGCACATGTGCGCCCTTCGACTTCACCTCATCCGCCAAAGCACCCCCGATTTCGGTCAGCAAGTCGGGGTTCCACGTCGCCCCCAAGGCAATACCGACCGGGAAGGCGGCGGATTTCACGCCGCCGATCAGACTGCCACCGCCCCGAGCGCCGTTGGGGCCATCAGTGACGCGCAGCTTGGGCAGGTTAAGACGCGGAATGGCCGGCAACGACCAGAAATCTTCGCCCGACAGCAGGCTGACCTGTTCCGAAAGGGTCATCGCATCGACAAGTTCGGTGATGCGGCTTGATTGCTCGGTCATAGTGGCCTCATTCGTTTGCGCTGACAGAGAATGCCCACCGGGGCACATGGGCGCAATGCGGTTTTCGCCCCAAGGGGGGAAATTTGACGCGGCGTTTGGGGTGACAGGCGGTGCCCGATGGCGCATCCTTGCACCAATCGGAGGACCAGAATGACACAGTACCGACACCTGCTTGCCCCGCTTGATCTGGGCCACATCACCTTGAAAAACAGGGTGCTTATGGGGTCGATGCACACAGGTCTGGAGGAGACTGGCGACTGGAATCGCGTGGCTGAATTCTATGCAACGCGGGCGCGGGGCGGGGTGGGTTTGATGGTGACAGGGGGGATGGCCCCCAACCGTGAAGGCGGCGTGTTTCCCGGTGCGGCGGGGCTGTTCACCGCCGCCGATGTTGCCAACCACCGCATTGTGACAGACCGGGTGCATCAGGCGGGTGGCTTGATTGCCATGCAGATCTTGCACGCCGGACGTTATGCCTATTCGCGGGAATGCGTCTCGGCGTCGGCGGTAAAGTCGCCGATTTCACCATTTGCGCCGCAGCAACTGGATGATGCGGGCATCGAAAAACAGATCGCAGACATCGTGACTGCGGCACAGCGGGCGCAAGAAGCGGGCTATGATGGCGTTGAGGTGATGGGGTCAGAAGGATACTTTCTGAACCAGTTCCTTGTGACTCATGTGAACCGCCGGACTGATCAATGGGGCGGCTGCTATGAAAACCGCATGCGCCTTCCGGTCGAGGTCGTGCGGCGGGTGCGCGCGGCAGTGGGGCGGCAATTCATTCTTATTTATAGGATTTCCTTGATTGATCTGGTGCCTGATGGGTCAACATGGGACGAGGTTGTGCTGTTGGCCCGCGCGATTGAGTCTGCAGGGGCCAGCCTGCTGAACACCGGTATCGGGTGGCACGAGGCGCGGGTGCCGACGATTGCCACGTCGGTTCCCCGCGCGGCCTTCGCACATCTGACGGCAAGGTTGCGCCCTTTGGTCGGCATTCCGGTGATCGCGTCGAACCGCATCAACACGCCCGAGGTGGCCGAAGGACTGCTGGCCAATGGTGCGGCCGATATGGTGTCAATGGCGCGGCCCTTTCTGGCCGATCCGGATTTTGTGGCCAAGGCCGCGGCAGGGCGGGCGAATGAAATCGCGCCCTGTATCGCCTGCAATCAGGCCTGTCTGGATCACACTTTCTCGGGCAAGTTGACGTCTTGTCTGGTCAATCCTCGCGCCTGCCACGAGACAGTCTTGTCCTATGATCCTGCGGCGGTGGTGAAATCGGTGGCGGTGGTTGGGGCCGGTCCTGCGGGGATGATGGCGGCTTTGGTGGCGGCCCGAAGGGGGCATCGGGTGACGCTGTTTGAGTCGGCGCAGGCGATTGGAGGGCAGTTGAATCTGGCGCGATTGGTGCCGGGGAAGGAAGAGTTTCACGGGCTGGTCGACTGGTTTGCCACATCGGTGATGCAATCGGGAATCACGCTGCGACTGGGCGTAAGGGCTGACGTGCAAGACCTGCGTGGGTTTGACCGGGTGGTGGTAGCAACGGGTGTGGCCCCGCGCGATCCGGGGATCAAGGGACAGGAACAGGCGCTTAGCTACATCGAAGTGCTTCGGGGCGCGCCGGTGGGGCGTCGCGTTGCCGTGATCGGGGCCGGAGGAATAGGCTTTGATGTGGCGGAATTTCTTGTGCAGGGCGGACATTCCGCCACCAATGATCCTGCGCTTTGGCGGCGGGAATGGGGGGTGGGCGATCCAGCATTGACGCGCGGCGGGCTGGCCACCGCCGCACCGGATGCTGCGGCACGGCAAGTCTGGCTGCTGCAGCGCAAGGCAGAGAAACCGGGGCGGGGGTTGGGCAAGACAACGGGCTGGATCCACCGGGCGGCGTTGCAGATGAAGGGCGTCAAGATGTTGGGCGGCGTCACCTATCGCGCCATAACGCCTGAGGGGCTGCTGATCAGCCGTGACGGGGTCGATGAAGTTCTGCCCGTAGATTCCGTGGTGCTGTGTGCGGGCCAAGTGCCCGAACGGGGGCTGACAGAGGCTTTGACCGCTGCGGGAATTGCGCATCATGTCATCGGCGGGGCGGATGTGGCTGCGGAACTGGATGCCAAACGGGCGATTGATCAGGGCGCCCGTGTGGCGGCAATACTTTAGATCTGGGCTTCAGGTCTGGTGGGAAAAGATGCAGCGGGTGATCCAATCCCCGCGCTTCACTTGCGCAGCAAATACGGGCTCGGACGCTGGTATTGGTCGACTATGAGTGAATGTTCACATTCACTTGCGGATGGTGTCACCGGGTTGCAGGGTTGGGAACAGTTCGATCACCTCGCCGCCCACAACGCCGTTTGGACGCTTGCCTGCAATGATTTCGGCCGCACGTCGGCCGATTTCCAGACGGCAGGCGTCCATCGTCGCAAGCTTGCGGGGAAGACCGTCCAGCAGTTCGACACCGTTGAACCCGGCAAGACCGATCTGCCCGGGCACGTCGATGCCCTTGTGCAGACAGTAAAGCAAGCCACCGGCACCAATCATGTCATTGGAATAATACAGAAAATCAACCTGAGGGCTGCGATTCAGAACCGCCTCGGTCATCTCGCGGCCCTTCAACAGTGCAGACCCACCGGAGTAGAATTCGCGATCCACAAGCGCCAGACCAGCCTTGGCCAGCGCATCTTCAAAGCCTTCCAGCCGTTTGCGGGCGCGGTGGTCATAGGGCATCATGGTGCCAAGGAAGGCGATGTTGCGATAGCCTGCGGCGATAATCGCCTCGGCCATTTGCCGTCCGGCGCGGCGGTGCGAGATACCGACGGCGCTGTCCACCGGTTCACCGTCGATGTCCATGATTTCCACGATCGGAATGCCGGCCTGCGCCAACATGGCCCGCGCGGCGTCGGTGTGTTCAAGCCCAGCCAGAATCACGCCCGATGGCCGCCATGACAGCATTTCGTACAACACGGACTCTTCTCGGTCGGGCGAGTAGTTGGTGACGCCGACCACAGGCTGCAGTCCGGTATCTTCCAGCACCTCGGAAATTCCCGTCAAAACCTCGGGGAAGACCATGTTTGAAAGTGACGGAATGATCACCCCCACCAGATTGACGCGCTGGCTGGCCAAAGCGCCCGCAATCTTGTTGGGCACATATCCCAAGGCACGCGCAGCCTCCAGTACCCGTTCGCGCGTTGCACCGGACACATCGCCACGGTTGCGCAGCACTCGACTGACCGTCATTTCACTGACGCCCGAGGCTTCGGACACGTCGCGCAGCGTCAGGGTGCGGCGAGGATCGGGTGTTGGCGGTTTGGTCACGGGATATCCTGTGTTTGGCCCTCCCCCTTGTTAGCGCCAAAACACCCCTTGTCCAAGCCCGGATAATCAGCTATGTTACCGCTAACAGCCTTCGGGTTGGCGATATCCTGTGCGTCCTGCAAGCTCTCAACCCAGACGCAACGGACCCAAGGGGGAGTGGTGGGCCAAAAATTCACTCCCCCTTAATTTCCTCAACTCTGTTGCATCCGCCGCGATTTTTCCGCATGTAAAACACGCGTGGTTCCGTAGCTCAGGGGATAGAGCGGCCGCCTCCTAAGCGGCAGGTCGATGGTTCGAATCCATCCGGGATCACCAGTTTTTTCTTGGCCAGCAGGCAGCGCCAAGTTATCGGACCGTGTAAGTCCGAACTTGGGGGAATATCCCGAGTGGTTTTTCAGGCCGCCAATCCGCCGGGCAATCCAAACGAGCTGCGGTCGATTGGTCAGACGCAGGTCTGGAACCCCATGGCTGCAATCAATGACGTTCAAATCCAATGGTTTGGCAACATCCGCGGCCACCTTTTATTTGGCCTTGTGGTGGCCCTGGCGCCGATACCCAAAGCAATAGCCTTTTCGATCATTGCGGGGGGCGGGCCCCAAGGTCGGGCTTTATGCAAGCTGTCGATCGCAGTGATCACCGCCTTTTCCGGCGGCAACTGTTCTGGTCCGGCTGCTGCAAACCAAAGCAGGGCTGTTGCGGCTTGGCTTTGTGAACACGCCTGCAATCTTGATATTCATGGCACAACTGCCCGAATTGAACCCGCGCACCCTTGGCTGGCATATGTTCTTGTCGCTTTCAGGCTGCGATAATCTGCCTGTTTCCTCGGCTGACACGGGCATGCCAACACCCTTGGAGGCTATTTTTGTCGTGACCGCGCCGACGCCATATGTCGGATGGGACGTGCGGACAGTCAGAGATGTGGGTGCCCAACCAGGCACGCTTGCGATGTTCCTTATCCCTGATATTCCCCCTGAATTTCAAAATCTTGTGGCAATATGTCCCTATTCAGTTGCCGTTGCAGTTGTTGGTCTTCTGCCAAGCTTGATGACACAAACCCATCGTAAATGCGTTGATGGACACCGAATCAGACCGCAATCAAAAGTGCATCGGACAGGGCCTGGCGCACGGGTTAACCGGCTTTATCGGGGGAACCGTGTGCTGCGCAATGATCGGGCCGTCGGGCATCAATGTCCGATTTGGTGGGCATGGTCGGCTTTCAACCTTTACGGCAGGCTTTATGCCGTTGGTGCTTTTCGCGGGGCTGGGCGATTGGGTCAGCCGCATTCCGATGCCCGCGCGGGTGGCGATCACGATCATGGTGGCCATTGGCACCTTAAGCTGGACGTCCGTCCTGACGCTGTGAACGCTTCCGGCCTCGTCCCCGGCGGTGATGCTGGCAACCGTCGGTTTCGTGATTCACACGCACACTCTTGCCAGCAGCGTCGGCGTGGCCGCGTTGCTGAAGGGATTGCTCTTTGCCGCAAAGATCGCCCAGATTTTTGCATTGACGCCACGCCTGTCCCCGGATGGACGCAAGCGGGCCTATACTGTGGCGGGGCAAGTGTTTTACGGATCCGTCCGGCCGTTCCAAAAAGGATTTGATTTCAAAAAGGTCGTTGATGTCAGCCAAGCCCATATCTGGGACATCAGTTCTATCGCTGCCGTGGATAAAGCAGGCGCGGCTGTGGAAATTGTCGGCCTGAATGAGGCATCAGAGACGATCACGGGCAAACTGCGCGGCACGACAAAACCGGAATCAGCGACATTTTGACGGTCCGTCAAGCGAAAGGCGCGGGGGCTGCCCGCGCCTTGCATTCAGGCACCCAGATGTTCGACGTTCAAGGCATTTTGCTGGATGAATTCGCGCCGTGGTTCAACGACATCACCCATCAGCTTGGTGAAAATATCGTCTGCATCGGCCAGATCATCGACCTTCACTTGCAGCAAGGTGCGTGCCTCGGGATCAAGCGTGGTTTCCCACAGTTGTTCGGGGTTCATCTCGCCAAGCCCCTTATAGCGCTGCAATGTCAGTCCTTTTTCGCCCTCGGCCAAAACCGATTTCAGCAGGTCGATCGGGCCATGCACCAGCTGTTCACGGTCTTTGCGCGTCATGCGGGCCGGGTCGCGATAGACATCGCGGGTTTCCCGCGAGATGGCGGCAAGACGCCGCGCCTCGCCCGAGCGCAGGACAGCACCGTCCAGCGTCCGCAACTCTTCGACCCCGCGCAGAACGCGCGACAGGCGAATGCCTTGGTCTTGCGTGATGCGCCCGGTCCAGCCTTTTTCATACTCCAGCGCGATCATGTTCAGCCGATGCGCCACGATGTCGGCTACCGCCTGCAAATCGCCACCCAGGTTCTCAGCATCAAATGCACCGGCAAGCGCGGCCTGCTCCAGTATGCCGCGCGGATAATGGGTTGGAAACGCCTCTAGAATCCGGCGGAAACTGCGTGCGCCCTCTACCACGCGGGCCAGATCGTTGCCCGCAATTTCGGCACCATCCGTCAGGCGCAACACAGCGCCCTCGATGCCCATTTCGATCAGATAATCTTCCAACGCAGCCTGATCCTTGAGGTAAACCTCGGATTTGCCGCGGGCCACTTTGTAAAGCGGTGGCTGAGCGATATAAAGGAAGCCGCCTTCGATCAGCTCTGGCATCTGCCGGAAGAAGAAAGTCAGCAAAAGCGTCCGGATATGCGCGCCATCCACGTCTGCGTCAGTCATGATAACGATCTTGTGGTATCGTAATTTCTTGATGTCGAACTCATCCCGGCCAATGCTGGTGCCCAAGGCCGTGATCAGATTGCCGATCTCTTGGCTTGCCAGCATGCGGTCAAACCGGGCGCGTTCGACGTTCAGGATCTTGCCGCGCAGGGGCAGCACCGCCTGATTGGCCCGCGAACGGCCTTGCTTGGCAGAACCACCTGCCGAATCGCCCTCGACGAGGAACAACTCGGCTTTGGAGGCGTCTTTTTCCTGACAATCCGCCAGCTTGCCAGGCAGGCTGGAAATATCGAGCGCGGATTTGCGGCGGGTCAGTTCGCGGGCTTTGCGTGCCGCCTCGCGGGCAAAAGCGGCCTCGATAATCTTGCCAACGATGATCTTGGCATTGGCCGGGTTTTCTTCAAACCATTCCGCCAGTTTCTCATTCACAAGGTTTTCAACAGCCGGGCGGACTTCAGATGACACCAACTTGTCTTTGGTCTGGCTTGAAAATTTCGGATCCGGCACCTTGACGGACAAGACACAGGTCAAACCTTCGCGGGCGTCATCGCCAGTGAAATCAACCTTCTCTTTCTTCGCGATACCAGAAGTTTGTGAATAGGCGTTTATAGTCCGTGTCAGCGCCCCGCGAAAACCCGCCAAATGGGTGCCGCCGTCGCGCTGCGGGATGTTGTTGGTGAAGGGCAGAACCATCTCGTTGTAGCTGTCGTTCCACCACATCGCGACCTCGATCACGATTCCGTTGCGCTCACCAATCATATAGATCGGCTCTGACATGATCGAAGTCTTTGATCTGTCGATATATTTCACGAATTCCTTTACGCCGCCTTCGTAGAACAGCTCGGTGCGCAGGGGCTCTGCCGGGCGCTCATCTTCAATGATGATACGCACACCAGAATTCAGGAACGCCAGTTCACGTAACCGATGCTCCAAGGTCTTGAAGCTGTATTCCAGATTCGAAAACGTGCCGTCCGGTATATTTGTCTTGGCAGCCGCCAGAAACCGCACCTCGGTGCCGCGCATACCGGGGGCGGGGCCCACCTCGTGCACATGAACGACGCATTCACCGTGTTCGAACCGTGCACGGTACTCGGTGTCATTGCGCCATACGGTCAGTTCCAGCCACTCTGAAAGAGCATTGACCACCGAAACGCCCACACCATGCAGACCGCCCGACACCTTGTAAGCGTTGCCTGAATCGTCAGTATTGTTGAATTTTCCGCCCGCATGCAGCTGGGTCATGATGACCTCGGCAGCCGACACGCCCTCTTCCTTGTGCATGTCTACAGGGATCCCGCGCCCGTTGTCCCGCACCGAAACAGAACTGTCGGCATGGATTTTGACGGTCACTGCGGTGGCATGCCCTGCCAGAGCCTCGTCGATGCCGTTGTCGACCACTTCGTAGACCATATGGTGCAAACCCGACCCGTCGTCAGTGTCACCGATATACATGCCCGGACGCTTGCGAACCGCCTCTAAGCCCTTGAGAA
>CAZCFC010000046.1:0-15472 GCA_964497815.1 uncultured Cypionkella sp. | reverse complement strand
CTTCGGTCATGGCGACCGGAAAGCGGCGGGTCAGGCGAAAGCGTTTGGGCATCGGGCGCTCCTGATCAATGCGGAAAAGTTCCTGTCCAGCTTAGAACGCCTCGGCGGGCAGCGCCATCACGGGATCGGCCCCGGACAGGATGCGGGTCAGATGCATCGCCGTCGCGGGCAATTGCCGCGTCATGTAGAAAAGCCCGGTGGTGATCTTGGCGTTCAGGAAGGCGGCATCCCCCCCGGCATCAAGGCCTGCATAGGCGGCTTTGGCCATCCGCGCCCACATCAGACCAAGGCAGGTATGGCCCATCATGTGCATGAAATCATAAGATCCGGCCAGTGCCGCATTTGGCGTCTTCACCGCGTTCTGCATGAAGAACATGCCTGCCGCCTGCACATCCCTGGAGGCGGCTTTCAGCGGATCAAGGAAGGGTTTCAGCCGCAGGTCCGCGTCATTTTCCTTGATGAAGGCCTTTATCATGTCAAAGAAAGCCATCACGGGCTTGCCGCCATCCTGGGCCAGTTTGCGGCCCACAAGGTCAAGCGCCTGCACACCGTTCGCGCCTTCGTAAATCTGGGTAATGCGGGCGTCGCGGACGAACTGGCTCATGCCGTTGTCTTCGATATAGCCATGCCCGCCCCAGATCTGTTGCGCCTGCACCGCCATTTCAAAGCCCTTGTCGGTCTGAAAGCCCTTGATCACCGGGGTCAGCAGGGAAATCATCGCCTCGGCCGCCGCATCATCCAGCCGGACCGAGCGGTCAATCAGCGAGGCCCCCCACAGGGTGAGTGCCCGCGCGCCTTCGACAAAGCTTTTCTGCTCCATCAGGTTGCGGCGGATGTCGGGATGCACGATCAGCGGATCGGCGGGACCACCGGGGTTTTTCACCCCGGTGACATCGCGCCCCTGCAGGCGGTCGCGGGCATAGCCAACCGCGTTCTGGTAGGCGGCTTCGGCCACGGCATAGCCTTGCAGGCCGACACCCAGACGCGCCTCGTTCATCATGGTGAACATGGCGCGCATGCCCTTGTGCAGATCGCCCAGCAGCCAGCCTGTTGCGCCATCAAAGTTCATCACGCAGGTGGCGTTGCCGTGGATACCCATCTTGTCTTCGACCTTGCCGACCGCCAGCGCGTTGCGTGTGCCAAGGCTGCCATCGGGGTTCACCAGATATTTCGGTACGATGAACAGCGACACGCCCTTGGTGCCTTTGCCGCCACCGGGGGCTTTGGCCAGCACCAGATGGATGATGTTGTCGGCCAGATCATGTTCCCCGGCCGAAATGAAAATCTTGGTGCCGCTGATCTTGTAGCTGCCATCCGCCTGCGGGTCGGCCTTGGTGCGCATCAGGCCCAGATCGGTGCCGCACTGCGGTTCGGTCAGGTTCATGGTGCCGGTCCAGTCGCAGGACACCATCTTGGGCAGGTAGGTGGCCTTCTGGTCGGCGGTGCCATGGGCGCGGATGGCGGAATAGGCGCCGTGGGTCAGGCCCTGATACATGTTGAAGGCCATGTTGGCCGATACGAAAATCTCACCCACTGCGGTGCCCATCAGATAGGGCAGGCCCTGACCGCCGTATTCGGGATCGCAGTCAAGCGCGGTCCAGCCGCCGTCTTTCATCGCAGCGAAGGCGGCCTTGAAGCCGTTGGGTGTCCGCACGACGCCGTTTTCCAGCACGCAGCCCTCGTGATCCCCTATCGCGTTCAGGGGGGCAAGAACCGCAGATGCCAGCTTGCCCGCCTCATCCAGCACCGCCGCCGTAAAGCCTGTGTCAAGATCGCCATAGCCGGGCACGTCCGAGCCAGTGATCTGAAAAACGTCATGCAGCAGGAATTGCAGATCCCGGACGGGGGCGGCGTAGGTGGTCATCGGTTTTCTCCCTTGGGACTATTCCTAGGCGGCGGAATCGCGGCGAAAGGCGGCCAAAGCGGCTTCCCCCTCTGCCAGTTGCGCCGCCAGTTCGGCGATGGCGGTATCAAGTTCGGCGCGCTGGGCTTGCATCTGCGCCAGCCGCTGCCGCGCCAGATCGAAGGTGCGCGTCATTTGCGCCTCGTTCGAACCGTTGCGGTCGTACATATCCAGCAGCTGCCGGATGTCTTCGAGCGAAAAGCCAAAGCGTTTGCCGCGCAGGATCAGTTGCAGCCGCGCGCGATCCGTGCGGGTGAACAGCCGTCTGGTGCCTTGCCGGATTGGCGACAGCAGTTCCTTGGCCTCATAGAACCGCAGCGTCCGCGGGGTGACATCATAGGTGTCACACATCTGGCGGATGGTCATGGTTTCGGTGTTGGTCATCGTCACAGGATTTGTCATGGCATTCTCACGGCACGGTGGGACATGCCGTAGAGATGGGGGCGTTGGGGCCACCATACCAGAGTGCTTGACGTTAACGTAAATGTGACGTCACGTCAGTTTTCCGGGTGACGTCGGGGCGTGCGGGGCCACTGTGCCGCCGGGCGCGCAGGCGCACAGGGCCAGCGGGATCAAGCACGATCTGTTCCGGCGTGGCAGATGCAATGTTGCGGCCAGGGATGGCTGGTGCATCGCGATGCCCCTATCCTTTCGCAATCCCCTCTGCGGCAGTGGCCCGCAGCGCCCGCAGGTCGGCGATGCTGGTGTCGAGTTCGGCCCGCTGCGCCTCGAGGGCGGCCAGTTGCCGATCGGCCAGTTGCAGCCAGTTTTCAAGCTGCGGTTTGGTGCCTTGCTGGCTGTAGATCAACAGCCATTGGCGGATTTCCTCCAGCGAAAAGCCAAAGCGCCGCCCGCGCAGGATCAGGGTCAGGCGCGCGATTTCGCGGGGGCCATAGAACCGGGCGCGGCCTTCCTTTTCGGGGGAGAGCAGTTCGATATATTCGTAATAGCGCAGGGTGCGCGGCGTTACGTCGAACTTGGCGCACATCTCTTTGAAGCTGAGACGGATTTCAGGCATCGGCGGCCCCCCTTGTCGCAAGACTAGGGGCAACGCCAGGGCGGCGCAAGAATTGTACGCAGCCCCTTGCGCCCGCCCGCGACTGCTTGAAGAGTGCGGCAAAGAGGTGCCCATGACCGAGATACTGAAAATTGCGCGCCAGTTCATCGAGGCCATCCCGCATGCCACTGCGTTGGGCATGGTTCTGACCGAACTGGGAGACGGGCGCGCGACCCTGACGATGCCATGGGATGCGCGGCTGGTGGGCGATCCGGAAACCGGGGTGCTGCATGGCGGCGCGGTGTCGGCGCTGATGGATACCGCCAGTGGGGCGGCGGTGATGTGCCATCCGGCGGCGCCGCTGTCGACTGCGACCCTTGATTTGCGGATCGACTATTTTCGGCCGGCAACGCCGGGTCAACCGATCACGGCACGGGCGGAATGCCACCATGTCACGCGGTCGGTCGCCTTCGTGCGGGTGACGGCCACGGATGAGGATGAAAGCCGCCCCGTTGCCATGGGCACCGGAGCCTTCACGCTGGACCGTCCGCGCGGGGGGATGGCATGAAGCGCCCAGGCCCGGAAACGGTGCAGGTGGTGACATCGCGGCGCGATACGGTGCTGGCGCGGCTGGTGGGCGGGGTGCCCTATATCCAGTTTCTGGGCATCCGGTTTGACCGTCGCGGCGATGAGGTGACGGCGGTGCTGCCGTTTGACCCCAAGCTGATCGGCAATCCCAGTTTGCCTGCCCTGCATGGCGGGGTGACGGCGGCCTTTCTGGAGGTGGCGGCCATCATCGAGCTGTCATGGGTGACGCTGTGGGAGGATATGGAGGCTGGACGGATTGATCCGGCCACGGTGGGATCTGGCCCGCTGCATCTGCCAAAGACCATTGATTTCACAGTGGATTATCTGCGCGCGGGCCTGCCTCGCGATGCCTTTGCCCGGGCGACGGTGAACCGGTCGGGCCGCCGCTATGCCTCGGTGCAGGTGGAGGCGTGGCAGGACAACCGCGCGCGACCTTTCGCGTTGGGATCTGTGCATTTTCTGATGCCCGAAACCGCCGCCTAGCGGTGCGCGCCGTCTGATCGCCGTATGATCGCCGTTTGATCCGGGCGCGGACCTGGACCGGGGGCCGTCATCGGTGGCATCGAGCCACCGGCTGACGGCGTGGCGACCGTTCTGTGCTGGCGTGCTGGTGGTGGTGGCGGAGATGAGTATTTGGAAAACAGCAATTCGGGCGTCTGATCTGCGTCGCGGCTGATCCGGTTCGGGCGGCCACAGTTCGGGGACGCGGGCGACCCGCCTTAGCGCCGCAGATAGCGGAAGGCGGCAGAGGCGGCCCAGCCTGCGACTGCGGCCATGATCAGCGAGGTCAGGCCGTAAATGAAGGGACGTTCGTGCGCGAGGTTGAACAGGAAACGTTCCAGCCCCGCCTTGCGGACGCCGATGATGCGTTCTTGCGTGTCGACCACGTGACCTTCGCGCAGAAGAAAGATGCGCACGCGGTAATTGCCTTCGGTCAGGTTTGCAGGCAGCACGACATCGGTGCGAAACAGGGTTTGCTCGACCAGTTGCACGCGACCTTCGGCGAGGCGGTAGCGGTCTTCGTCTTGCCGGATGCGCAGGAGGGCCTCGACGAAGTCGGGTGCGTCTTGCGCCTCGGCGCTGATGCCGACGGCCCGGATGGCGTGGGGGATGGAAATGCGGTGGCGCAGATCATCGGTGCCGGACAAGATCTTGTCCATCGGACCGGTGCTGGCGACGACATAAAAGCTGGGAGCGGCGTCGATGTTGACGGATGCCGTGTTCAGCCAGATGCCTGCCCGCTTTTCCTTGCGCCGGATCACCAGCGGCACCGACGGGCCTTGCACGGTGATGATCATTTCAAGCCGAGACGTCGTGGGCGCAGGTTCTTCGCGTTTGACCGCGCCATAGATCAGGATTTCCGAACCGTCGAAATTGGCGGTGATCGACACGCGGTTCTGGCTGAGGCCGGCCACGATTTTCTCGTCCACCGCATCCTTGGGCGATTGCGCGAGGGCCGGACCGGCCAGCACCAGCAGCAGGGCAAGCATCCGCCGGATCATGGCAGCATTCCCGGCATCACCGTGAACAGATCAGACGGTTGCAGCAGCAGATCCAGCGCAATCTTGAAGCAGACCGCCAGCACCAGTAGCGCCAGCATGATGCGCAGTTGTTCACCCTTCAGCCGGAGGCCGACGGTGGTGCCGATCTGCGCCCCGATCACCCCGCCCACAATCAGCAGGAAAGCCAGCAGCATATCAACGGTCTGGCTGTTGATTGCATGCATGATGGTGGTGAAGCCCGTCACGAAGATGATCTGAAACAGCGAGGTGCCGATCACCACTTTGGTGGGCATGCCCAGCAGATAAATCATCGCGGGCACAAGGATAAAGCCGCCGCCGACCCCCATGATCGCCGCCAGCAGGCCAACGATGGCCCCCACCAGCAGCGGCGGCAGCACGGAAATGTACAGGCCCGAGGCGCGGAACTTCATCTTCAGGGGAAGGCCATGCACCCAAGTGTGGATATGGGCGCGGCGGATGGGGGCGGCACCACCCGCACGGCGCGCGCGCAGCAAGGCTCGGGCGCTTTCGACAAACATCATGCTGCCGATCAGGCCCAGAAACAGCACGTAGGACAGTTGCACGAACAGGTCGATCTGCCCCAGTGCCGTCATCCATGCAAAGACCTGCACCCCCACCCAAGACCCGGCGAGGCCGCCCACCAGCAGCACTGTGCCCATGCGGAAATCGACCGCCTTGCGTTTCAGCTGCGCCAGAACGCCGGAAATCGACGAGGCAACAACCTGATTGGCGCCGGTCGCCACCGCCACGCCGGGCGGCACGCCGATGAACAGCAGCAGCGGGGTGATCAGAAAGCCGCCGCCGACGCCGAACATACCTGACAGAAAGCCGACAACCCCGCCCAACCCCAACAGGATGAAGGCGTTGATCGAGACCTCGGCAATGGGGAGGTAAAGCTGCATGGCCGCAGGCCCGGATCGAAGGGTGGAAGTGCGAAGGCTGGGGTTTTCCCAGCCATGCGCGCCTTTGAGGGTGATGTCAAACCCTGCGGAGCCTTATCGCCGCAGGCGCAGAAAATGCCGCAGAACCTGTTCCAGTTTCGCCGCACCCAAGGGAGCCATGGCTTTGGTGTGTTCGTGGCTGATCTGTTCGTCCGACATGCCGGCGGCCATGTTGGTGACGGTGGAAATCGCGGCCACCCGCAAGCCAAGAAACCGGGCCAGGATCACTTCGGGCACGGTGGACATGCCGACGGCATCGCCGCCAAGGATCTTGATGGCGCGAATTTCGGCCGGAGTTTCAAAGCTGGGGCCGGAATACCAGGTATAGACGCCTTCGGGCAGGGCCACGCCCACCGCCTGCGCCGAAGCCCGCAGCGCGGCCCGCAGTTCGGGGTCATGCGCTGTGGTCATCGGCACAAACCGCGCGTCGGTTTTCTCACCGATCAGCGGGTTCAGGCCGGAAAAGTTGATGTGGTCTGACAGCAGCATCAGATCGCCGGGGCGAATGTCGGGGCGCAAAGAGCCCGCAGCGTTGGTGGCAATCAACGAGTCCGCCCCCAAGGCGCGCAGCACCGTCAAGGGCAGGCGCATTGCAGAGGGATTGCCGTTTTCATAGTAATGCTCGCGTGCGCCAAACACGGCCACGCGCACGCCTTCCAGATTGCCAATCACCAGATTCGGGTTGTGCCCTGATACGCCGACATGCGGAAAGCCGGGAAGATCGGCGTAGGGGATGGCAACGCCGTCCACCGCCCCCGCCAGATGGCCCAGGCCAGATCCCAGGATCAGGCCAAGGCGCACCGGGGCGGACCCGGCCCGGGATTGGATCAGGGCGGTCAGGTCTTCAACGCTCTTTGACATAGGGTTCGCCTCCGGCGCGCGGCGGAGTGGCTTTTCCGACAAGGCCCGCCAGCACGACCACGGTCAGAATATAGGGCAGGGCATCCAGCAACGGCACAGGGACCGACAGCCCAACGGTTTTCTCGATCACATCAGGACGCAGCGCCAAGGCCTGCAAAAATCCGAACAGCAGCGTGGCGTAAAGGCAGTACCACGGCCGCCACTTGGCAAAGATCAACGCGGCCAGCGCGATATAGCCGCGCCCGGCGGTCATCTCGCGCCCGAAACCAGCTTGCAGGCCCGTGGCCATGTAGGCCCCGGCCAGACCGCACAGAACCCCGGTGATCAGAACGGCGGTGTAGCGCAGCCGCACCACCGACACGCCTGCCGTATCAACCGAGGCCGGATTTTCCCCCACCGCGCGCAGTCGCAGGCCAAAGCGGGTGCGGAACAGCACCCACCACGACAGCGGCACCAGCAACAGCGCCACATAGACAAGGAAGGTGTGGCCCGACAGGACGTCGGCATAAAGCGGGCCAAGCACCGGCACCTGGCGCAGCGTTTCGGCCAAGGGCAGCTCAATCGGGGCAAAGCGGGCGGCACCTTCCAGCGGCGCTGTACGTCCGCCCTGACCAAACAGATCTTGCGCGATCAGCACCGTGATGCCCGAAGCCACAAAGTTAAGCGCCACGCCGGCAATCAACTGATTGCCCCGGAAGGTGATCGAGGCCAGCCCATGCACCAGCGCAAACAGCATCGACCCGGCGATGCCAGCGGCCAGCCCGATCCAGACCGACCCGGTCAACGCGGCCACTGCGCCCGAACTCATCGCGGCCATCAGCATCTTGCCTTCAAGGCCGATGTCAAACACGCCCGCGCGTTCGGAATAAAGCCCCGCAAGGCAGGCCAGCAGCAGGGGCGTGGCCAGCCGCAATGTGGTGTCCAGCACCTGCATCAGGGTTGCGTAATCCATCATGCAGCCCCTTTGCGGCGAAAGAACACGCCCAATATCATCCGCACCATCTGATCCAGCGCGCCGGTGAACAGGATCACCAGACCCTGCACGACGGTGCGCAGTTCAATCGGGATCGAGGTCCACAGCCCCAGCTCGGCCCCGCCCTGATACAGAAAGCCAAACAGGATCGCGGCCAGAAACACCCCGACTGGATGGTTGCGCCCCATCAGCGCGACGGCGATTCCGATGAAACCTGCGCCTTCGGCCGAGTTTTGCAGCAACCGCTCGGACTCGCCCATCACGTTGTTGATCGCCATCATCCCCGACAGCGCGCCGGAAATCAGCATCGCCACCATGATGATCTTGAAGGGCGAAATTCCGGCATAGATCGCAGCCTTTTCCGATTTGCCAAAGGCGCGGATCTCATACCCCAGACGGGTGCGCCACAGCAGCGCCCAGACCACGAAACAGGCGGCAATGGCGACAAAGAAGGTCACGTTGGCGGGCACCTTTTCGTAAACCTGCAGCCCGTCCGACCCCAGTTTGGCCAAGCCATCTGCCCCGGTCTTTGCGAACAGGTTTTGCAGGACGGGAATGTCGTGGAACTGCGGCAGTTTGGTGCCCTCGGGAAAGCGGGCCGAAGCAGGGTCCATCTGGCCCGCCGGTTTCAGCACGTTTACCAGCAGATAAATCAGCAGCGCCGCCGCGATATAGTTGAACATGATGGTGGTGATCACGATATGGCTGCCGCGTTTGGCCTGCAGCCATGCCGGGATCGCGGCCCATGCCGCCCCGAACAGCGCCGCACCCGCCGTCGCCGCCAACAGGGCAATGGTCCAATGCGGCCAGGGCAGTGCAAGGCAGACCAACGCCACCCCAAGACCGCCCAGTTGCGCCTGACCCTCGCCGCCGATGTTGAACAGCCCGCCATGAAAGGCGACCGTCACCGCAAGCCCCGTGAAGATGAAGCTGGTCGCATAATACAGCGTGTAGCCCCAGGCGTAGGGGGAGCCCAACGCGCCGTCGACCATCACCGTCAACGCTTCTAGCGGGCTTTGGCCAATCGCCAGCAGCACCCCCGCCGACACCAGAGCGGCCAGCACAAGGCTGATCAGCGGCACCAGAACCACATCGGCCCAAACCGGTAATTTGGTCATGCGCCCGACCCTCCGTTCATTCCGGCCATCAGCATGCCCAGTTCGCGCTCGTTCGTGGTTTCGGGGTCGCGGTAGCCCATCAGCCGCCCGTCAAACATCACGGCAATGCGGTCGGACAGCGACATGATTTCATCCAGTTCCACCGACACCAACAAGATGGCCTTGCCTGCATCGCGCATCGCCACAATCTGTTTGTGAATGAATTCAATTGCACCGATGTCCACGCCGCGCGTTGGTTGACCGATCAAAAGCAGGTCCGGGTTGCTTTCCATTTCCCGCGCGACCACGATCTTTTGCTGATTGCCGCCACTGAAATTCTTTGCCGCCAAAGCCGGGATCGGCGGGCGCACGTCATAGGTGGCCATCTTTTTCTCGGTATCTGCCCGCAGCGCGTCGTTGTCCATGAAGAGGGCATTTTTCTGGTACTGCGGGGCGTTGTGATAGCCGAAGGCCACGTTCTCCCAGGCGGCGAAATCCATGATCAGGCCAAGCGCCTGTCTGTCTTCGGGCACATGGGCAATACCGGCACCGCGACGGCTTTGGCCATTGGCCTGCGACCCGGTCAGCGGCAAGGGCTGTCCGTTCAACACAATCGCGCCCGTCGCCCGCGCGATGCCGCCCAGTGCCTCCAGCAGTTCAGACTGGCCGTTCCCGGCAACCCCGGCGATGCCCAGAATCTCACCCGCACGGATGTCAAAGCTGACGCCTTTCAGCCGCGTGACGCCATGTTCGTCCTTGACCGTCAGGTCTTTGACCGACAGCACCACATCGCCCGGCGTTGCGGGTTTCTTTTCAACCTCCAGCAACACCTTGCGACCCACCATCAGTTCGGCCAGCGATTCCGGGCTGCTTTCGGCGGTTTTCACCGTGCCGACCATGGTGCCGCGCCGCATGACGCTGACGTTATCGGTGGCCTCCATGATTTCGCGCAGCTTGTGGGTGATCAGGATGATGGTCTTGCCCTGATCACGCAGGCCTTTGAGAATGCGGAACAAATGGTCAGCTTCTGCCGGGGTCAGCACGCCGGTGGGTTCGTCCAGGATCAAGATTTCGGCCTGACGGTACAGGGCCTTGAGGATTTCCACGCGCTGCTGGTGCCCCACCGAAAGGTCTTCGATCAGCGCATCCGGGTCCACGTCCAATTCATATTCGCGAGCCAGATCCGACAGAACGCGGCGCGCCTTGGACAGCGAGGTGTTCAGCAAGGCGCCTTCTTCGGCGCCAAGGATCACGTTTTCCAGCACAGTGAAATTCTGCACCAGTTTGAAATGTTGAAACACCATGCCGATGCCGGCGCGGATGGCGCTCTGGCTGTCGGGGATCGGTGTGGGGGTGCCGTTGATCAGGATCTGCCCGGCGTCGGCCCTGTAAAAGCCATAGAGGATCGACATCAGCGTGGATTTGCCTGCGCCATTTTCGCCGATGATGCCATGGATGGTGCCGCGCGGCACCTGTACGTTGATATCCTTGTTGGCCTGAACCGGTCCAAAGGCCTTGGATATGCCCTTGAGTTCAATCGCAAACTGGGCGTCGCCCATGCGTCTCTCCCTGAAATCTGCCGCCTGTCCGCTGTCTGCGGCTTCGTTGCTGGCGGTTTGATGGGTGCCGCGCCCATGACAGGCGCGGCACTGGTCAGACCCCGGGGGTCTTAGAACGTTGCGGCCGGGCAGGTTTCGTCGGACATGTAGTCATGCACGACCAGCTCACCCGACTTGATCTTTTCGGCAGCTGCATCGACGGCGGCTTTCATCTCGGCGGTCACCAAGGCTGCGTTGTTTTCGTCCATCGCATAGTCCACGCCGCCTGCCTTCAGGTCCATCACGGACATGCCGGCGGCCAGTTTGTCGCCTTCGATGAAGGCGGCGTAAACAGCATTGTCCACGCGCTTCATCATCGAGGTCAGAACCTTGCCCGGATGCATGCCGTTCTGGTTGCTGTCGACGCCGATCGACAGGATGCCTTCGTCGGCAGCCGCCTGCAACACGCCCACGCCAGTGCCGCCAGCCGCCGCGTAGATCACGTCAGCGCCTTGCGATTTCTGGGCTTTGGCCAGTTCGGCACCCTTCACCGGGTCGTTCCATGCCGCCGGTGTGGTGCCGGTCATGTTCAGGATCACGGTTGCATCCGGCTTTACAGCCTTGACGCCCTGCGCATAGCCGCAGCCAAAACGACGGATCAGCGGGATGTCCATGCCGCCGATGAAGCCAACGGTGTTGGTCTTCGACGCCAGACCGGCCATCATGCCGACAAGGTACGACCCCTGGTCTTCGGTGAAGACCACCGATTTCACGTTCGGCTGATCAACAACCATGTCGATGATGCCGAATTTGGTGTCCGGAAAGTCGGGGGCGACGGTGTTCAGCACGTCACCAAAGGCAAAGCCGGTCATGATGATCGGGTTTGCGCCCGATTCTGCCAAGCGGCGCAGGGCCTGCTCGCGCTGGGCTTCGGACTGCATCTCCAGTTCTTTGTAGGTGCCACCGGTTTCCTTGGCCCATTTTTCGGCACCGTTGAAAGCGGCCTCGTTGAAGGATTTGTCGAACTTGCCGCCAAGGTCATAGATGATGGCGGGTTCAGCGCTGGCGATGCCAGCGGTCAGTGCCAACGACGCGGCAGCACCCAGCAGGCGTTTCATCAGGGTCATGGTTTTCTCCCGGTTTCAAATTTGTTTTCTTGCCTGTCCATAGCCCGCAACAGGCCAGTCGCGGCAAGATCGTCGCCAATTTAGGGCGGAGGTTTGGCGGAGGGTCAACAGGAATCTGACACAAGCGCGTGTGCGTTTGATCCGGTGATAAAAATTGAACCGTTTGGTCAGTAATTGGGCTTGTATTGGTATCTAAATTGCACGAACCAACAGCAGTGCATCCGCGCGTTTTCCTTCTGGCATCTGGTAGTAGCCGCTGCGCTTGCCCTTTTGTGTAAAGCCCTTACGGGCGTAAAGGCTTTGTGCGGGCAGGTTTTGTTCTGACACTTCCAGAAAGGCCGATTCGGCCCCGCGCGCCTGTGATTCTATCAGGAATTGGTCCACCAGCCGCCCGCCGGTGCCGCGTTTGTGGGCCTTCGGGTTCACCGCCAGCGTCAGCAATTCGGCCTCACCGGCCACCACGCGCCCGATCAGAAAGCCATCGGGTTCGTGCAGCAAAAAGCACAGGGGGCTGTCCAGAAGCGCCGCGATTTCAGCGGCGTTCCATGGGCGCGGGGTGGTGAAGCAGGCGGCGTGGACGGCAGCCATGTCGGCTGCCCTGTCGGCGGGGATCATGCGCGCACCGGATCGGGCAGGATGGTGGGCGGCGGATCCGAGGGCGGTGCGGCATCGGCCCCGCGCAGATAAAACGGGGCGGGACGGGCGGCATCGCGGTGGGGGGCCGCGCGGCGGGTGGAGGCGATGCGGGCGATTGCCGCGACCAGAGGCATCGCAGGGGACAGGGCGTTCGTGCCCGCCGCCGAGCCGGTCCGCAGATCGTAAAGGGGGCCAGGGTTTTCGGCTGCAGCAATGCGGGCGGGTTCGGGCCGGTCGGCAAAGCCCTGCACGTAAACCTCATCCCGCCGCGCATCTTCGATCACCGAAATCGGGCGCGGCAAGCCATGCGCCAGCGCCTCAAGCCGGGTCACGCCAATGGCCGGAATGCCAAGGCCCAAAGCCAGCCCACGCGCCGCGGCAACCGCAATGCGCACCCCGGTGAAATTCCCCGGCCCGGTGCCCACGGCCAGCGCGGTCAGATCTGCCCATGCGACGCCGCATTCGGCCAACAGTTCGGTCAGCAGCGGCATCAGCCGTTCGGCCTGACCCTTTTGCATCGGTTCATCGCGCACAATCACCCGGTCGCCCAACAGCAAGGCGGCGGCACAATGCGCCGCCGATGTGTCGAATGCCAGAATGCAGTCATGCATGTTCAGACGGGCCCCGCCTCAGGCCGCAACCGGACGCACTTCCAGCACCTCGGGGATGTAGTGCCGCAACAGGTTCTCGATCCCCATCTTCAGGGTCAGCGTCGACGAGGGGCAACCGGCACAAGCGCCTTTCATGTGCAGATAGACGATGCCACGGTCAAAACCGTGAAAGGTAATATCGCCGCCATCCTGCGCCACAGCCGGGCGGACGCGGGTATCCAGCAATTCCTTGATCTGCTTGACCACATCGCCGTCGGGGCCGTCATGTGTGGCGTGGGCGGCCTGAGACTCACCCTCCATCACCGCGGCACCCGACTGGTAATGCTCCATGATCGCGCCAAGGATGGCGGGCTTTATGTGCTGCCAATCGGCGGCCTCGGCCTTGGTCACGGTGACGAAATCGGTGCCAAAGAACACGCCCGTCACTTGCCCCGTCGCAAAGATACGCAGGGCCAGCGGCGATTTGGCCGCAGCATCGGCCGAGGGGAAATCGGCGGTGCCGATATCAAGTACGGTCTGCCCGGGCAGGAATTTCAGCGTGGCCGGGTTCGGCGTGGATTCGGTCTGGATGAACATTTGTCAAGTCTCCGACTATTCCAGTCGGATATGCGCCTTGGCACCGGGGAAGTCAAGGTTCGGTGGGCAAAGGGAGCGCAGGCTTACCCATGTCGCGACGTTCAGGCGCAAAGACAATCGGGCGATGGCACAAAGAGCAGTCCGCAGTCACGTCGGGCAAAAGGCTGTCCGGATATGCCAAAGCATTGCATCCGTGCCGAACGGTGCAGGCCGCAAAAACGCCTGCATCCTGTTACAGTTCAATCGCCCATGCACCATTCGCGGCCAAGGCGCAAAAGCGTGGCCGCGTGGCGGACGTGGGCGGCAGGTCCGGTTTGTTGACCAGTTCCCGCGCCACAGTGCGCCCGGCAAGGTCAGCTTGAAAGCCGTTTGGCCGGTTTTCGGAAAGATCACGCAATCCTGCGCACAGCGCTTCAAACCGGGCAGTTCTGCGACTGTGGCGCGCCCCGACCCAGCCCGAGCGGCCCTCAGGGCCAAAGGCAAACGCGGCAACGAAGCGTTGGTGGGCGAAACCGACAGAGTTGGCCTTGATCGCGGCCTCAGTCGGCTTCAGCCCCTTGGGCGGCGCTGTGATGTTCAGAAAGAAAGGATGTGCCATGATGAAAGGCCAGCAAAGGCGCGGCCTTGGCCTGCGGGTGCAAGGCCCATGGCCGCCGCCGCCTGATCAATGTCCCCACCCGTGGCCGGATGGCAGAACGCATCCGCCAATGCGCCTGCGCCAGCGGCCATCTGTAAACGTGGTCAAACCAGCAGTGGGTTAGAACCAGGGTGGTGACACAGATCATCACATCCAGATGGTTGTCAGCGGCGGTCAGGGGCATCACGGTTGGGGCGATCTGCCAGTTCAGGGCGAAATCCAGAGGATATTCGTGTCCAGGGGGGGCCACAGGGACGCCTCGACCGTCAAGGATATCCAGATGACCCAAGCGTGCGGCGATTTGAACCGGAGCGGGCCGCGCCGTCTTGTCCAAGGGCCGGACTGTGCCGGTACGGGGGAAAGAGCCTCATACTCGTGAAACTTTATCTAAAATTTTCGTTCATCTGTCCTGAAATATCCTCGGGGGTCTGGGGGGTGAGCCCCCCAGTGGCCGGTCAAAAGGGCCGCCGCGCCAGTCATCTCCGCGCCCGCACCTGCAAGTGCATCGCGGGTTGGGTCGATCAGGTGATGCTTTCCAGCCGTTCCTTGCTCATGTCCCCCGGCACGATGGTGATCGGGATTGGCAGGCTGCCGGAATTGCGGGTCATTTGTGTGACCAGGGGGCCGGGGCCTGATTTTTCAGTGCCCGCCCCCAACACCAGAATCCCGACGGTCGGGTCGTCCTTGACCTGTGCCAGAATCTCGGTGACGGGATCGCCTTCGCGGATGATCAGTTCGGGGTTGATGCCCTGTTTGTCGCGCATCCACTTGGCGAAAACCTCAAAATGCGCCTCGATCCGCTCGCGGGCCTCGGCGCGCATCAGGTCGGCCACGCCCATCCAGTGCTGAAACTCTTCCGGCGGGATGATCGACAGGATCTGCACCCCGCCGCCGGTATGCGCCGCCCGCAGCGCCGCAAAGCGCATGGCGTTCAGGCATTCGCGGCTGTCATCCAGCACGACAAGAAACTTGCGCATGATCGTCTCCTATAACGACCCGATCATGGCCCTCTGGCGCGGGGAAGGCAAGGCTAGCGCTGGGTCGCTGCCCATTCCCAATAAAGGCGGCGGGCGCGGTCGGTGACGGGGCGGTCCTTGAACTGGGTGTCGTCAAAGGACTTGACCGCCGTGACCTTGGCGAAATTCCCTGACAGGAAAATCTCGTCCGCCGCATGGGCATCATCAAAAGTCAGCACGGTCTCGCGCACCTCAAAGCCATCGGCGCGCAGGTTGGCGATGTGGCGCGCGCGGGTGATGCCGGCAAGGAAGGTGCCGTTGGGAATGGGAGTGAAGACCACGCCATCCTTGACCAGAAACACGTTGGCCGTCGCACTTTCCGCCAGATTGCCCAAGGCATCGGCCACCAAAGCGTTGCCGAAGCCCTTGGATTGCGCCTCGACCAGCATGCGGGCGTTGTTGGGGTAAAGGCAGCCCGCCTTGGCGTTGCAGACCGCATCCTCCAGCA
>CAZCFC010000045.1:0-15645 GCA_964497815.1 uncultured Cypionkella sp. | reverse complement strand
CCTAGGCGGGACCGATCATGCGCGGCCTGCAAGGGCCGGGGCGGCAAAGTCTTGGGATTGGGCGGTCCAATCGCGGGCCGTCTTTTGGCACTTGGGTATTTCCTCTGGCGTCAGAGTCTTGTCGATCTTGCCGCGCAAGGCAGGTGCCGGACGGTGCCTGACACAGGACGGCCCAGTTCTGTGGGCCGGGCTATGGTTTGTTTCTGGCCCCTGCGCATTCGGTTGTGCGCAGCCATCGCAGGCCGGTAGCCCCCCGGAACCGGGCCGCCACAGGGGAAAGTTGCGGCAGCAGGCCCGGGTTGGTCCTTTCACAGCATGGGTGGAAGGTCGGCAAAGGCTGCGTCCAGTGCCGCGCACAGCATGTCGGCCTCGGTCCGGGCGAAAACCATCGGCGGCTTGAACTTCAGCACGTTGTCGAAGGGGCCGTCGGTTGACGCCAGCACCGCATTCTGCCGCATGTGGTTGACGATCCAGCCCGCTTGGGCCGTGGCAGGGACCAGCGTTTCGCGGTCTGTCACCAGCTCAATACCAAGGAACAACCCCGCCCCCCGCACATCGCCAATCAGCGGCTGTTGCTGTGCCATCTTGCGGAACCGCGACAAAAGGTAATCGCCTGTCGCCTGCGCCCCGGCTTGCAGGTTTTCAGTTTCGATCACATCCAGCACCGCCATGCCCACCGCCATCGACACCGGATTGCCGCCATAGGAATTGAAGTACTCCATCCCATTGGCAAAGCGGGCGGCAATTTCTGGCGTGGTCACAACGGCGGCCAGAGGGTGGCCGTTGCCGATCGGTTTGCCCATCACCACAATATCGGGAATGACGCCTTGCAGTTGAAAGGCCCAGAAGGCAGACCCCACCCGGCCAAAGCCGCATTGCACCTCGTCCGCGATGCAAACGCCGCCCGCCGCACGGATTTTCGCATAGACAGCCTGCAAATAGCCGTCAGGGTAAATCACCTGCCCCCCCACGCCCGAGATGCTTTCCGCAATGAAGCTTGCCGCAGGGTTGCCGGTTTTGGCGGCGATGCGCGCAAGGCAGGTGTCAATATCGGCGGCATAGGCCATGGCCGTCGCCTGACCCATGCCCCGGTGGGGGCCGCGATAAGGGTCGGGGAAGGCGGTGATTTCCACGAAATCGGGCTGCGGAAAGCCGCCCTTGCGTTTGAATTTGTAAGGGCTGATATCGACCATGCCGCCCGAGTTGCCGTGATAGGCCCAATCCAGCACGACAGTGTTCTTTTGCCCTGTCACCATGCGCGCCATCCGCAAGGCCAGCTCATTTGCCTCGGTGCCAGAGTTCACGAAATAGGCCACCTTCAGGTTGCCGGGCAAAGTGGCCGTCAGGCGCTTGGCATAGGTCAGCATGCCTTCGGACAGATAGCGGGTGTTGGTGTTCAGGATCGCGGCCTGTGTTGACAGCGCCTTGACCACATGCGGATGGCAATGGCCGACATGGGTGATGTTGTTCACTGCATCCAGATATTTCCGCCCGGTGTGGTCGATCAGAAACGCCCCGTCACCCCGCAGGATCTTCAGCTTGTCGGTGTATGCGATTGACAGCGATGGTCCGATGTCCTGCGCGCGCCGCGGCAGCAGGGCTGCGGGTGGATTGGGGTCCACCACAAAGCTTTCGGCGGGCTGGCGCAGGATCAGGTTGGGGTCGATGCAGATGCCCGACCACACATCCCACAGGCTGGCATGCCCCACGCCAAAGAAATTGCCCTGCGTTTGCGACAGGATGTCCGACATGATCTGAAAATGCAGATGCGGCGACCAGCCGCCGTTTTCGTGCCAATCCCCCAGATGCGCCACCAGTTGCCCTGCTGCAATCGTGTCGCCCACCTTGCACAGCCCGGGCAGCGAGCCGCCCAGATGGCCATAAAGGGTGAAGAACGACACGCCATCGGATGTGCTGTGTTCAAGGATCAGGGTGTGGCCATAATCCAGCGGATCGGCGTTATAGGTGACATAAGCCACCCGCCCGGCCAACGGCGCATGAACCGCAGTGCCCGCCGCAGTGAACACATCAATCCCGGTGTGGCGGGTGCGGCGTTCCGGGCTGGCGGCATCTGCGAACTGATCGGTGGCGTAGACGGATCGCTTTTCGCCATAGGCGCCAAAGCCATAGAACGGCACCGCAGCGGGCAGAGGCGCCGGGCGCCGGGCTGCAAACCACGCGTCAAAGCGGTGGTCCGAAAAGGCGGGCATATCGGGGTGTTCGCCATTCGTCAGCAGCGCCATCCGCCCTGCTGATGACAAGGCGGGCAAGAACACTTCGGCCACGTCGGCCTGTTGCAGATGGCGGCGCACCGCAGCCTCGGCACGGGTGGCATCAAAGCCGGCGGCCTTGCGGAACAGGCAACGCATGAATTCGGGGTCGATCTGGTCCAGCCGCTCCAGCAAGGCGAAGGCGGGCGCCTGAGAGATCAGCAGATAGGCGTTGTCGGGATGCAGTCGCGACTGGCGGGACGAGATGCACACGCTGCACACCAGCCGCATCCGCATCAGGTCGTAAAGCTGATCCGCCTCGGCCTCGATCAGCGGAAACGCGGTCACATAGCCCTCGATCAAGGCGCGGGCCGCAGCATAAATGTCTTCGGCGTCCAGCAGGGCATAGGCCAGAGTGATGGCCAGTTCATTCACCGTCCGGCCAAAGCACATGTCGCCAAAGTCGATCAGGCCGGTGATCTGGTCGGGGTTGTGCTTGTCAACGATGACGTTGTTGTCGTTGGCATCCTGATGCAGCACCGAGGCGCGCAGCTTTGGCAGAACCGGCGCGACTTGTGCGTTGTAACGGTCGAACACCCCTTGCACCAGTGCCCGACGCCGGGGGTCGGCAATGTCGGCCACATACGATTCCAGCGCCCCCACATGATCCAGTGACCACGGGAAATCGGCGCGGATGGCGGCCGGATGACCAAACCCTTGCAGGCCCTGTGTCACCCGCCCCATGAAGCCGCCCAGATTGCGCAGCTGCGTCAGGCTGCGCGGTGCCTGGCTTAGGGTGATGCCGTCCAGATATGTCACAAGCCGCACCAGACAATTGCGCCCGGTGTCGGATACGACGGCATTGTTTGCGCCGCCAAGGGTGGGCACCAAACGCGGAAGGCCCGCCACCTTTGTCCGTTCCAGATGCAGGATCACCGCATCCTGCAACGCGATCAGGGCAGGGTCCTCGCCCGCGTTGACCACCTTCAGCACAAAGCGCCCATGGTGCGTGTCCAGCCGCGCATTCTGGTCGCGTTCCGACTGCAGCAACCGAAGCTGACCCTCAAGCCCGTAATGCCGCAGTGCGGTGCCGCGCAGCGTTTCAAGGTCAAGGGCGGGCGGAGCAATTTCAAAGGCAGACATCGCAATCCTAGCTTTGGTTCAGGGGCAGAGTTTGACTGCATTTGGCACAAAGGTCATCGCCAGACACCAGAGATTTTTGGCCCATCACCCGAAAATATCGGCCATCACGGATGCCCCGCGTCTGTTCCAATCGCGGTGCATGGTTTGATCCCGTTCGCGCCTGACAGTCCAGCTGTGCATGAAACCGGTTTTAGGGTGATGCTGTTGCCGCGGGCTGTTGATTTCTTGCACCGCGTGGGATGCGGGGTCATAGCCGTGGATGGTCGTGTTCATGCGTTCAGCGGGCTGCACGATGGGCGCCCGCGTTATCCGTGACCTGAAAAAGCCTGGGGGGTGGGCAACGGCTGCGCGGCATGGATTTCAACGCCCACGCCCCAGAGATTGGTTGCCCGTTGCCCCCGTCTGTTCCGGCCCCCCATCCCCACACACGACTGCGCCGTTTCTGGCCCATCTAACGCAGAGGTGGGCCATGTCGGCGGTGCAATCTCTGTCCGCTTGCCACAGGTGACGCTTTGGGCGGAACCTTTCGGTCAGGTCCGGGGGCCGTCTTTCACCAGTGACAGCAACAGAAGCAGGCGCAGCAGGGCAAGGCCTTGCTGCCGTGCCGTGGGTGCCCCGGCAAAGCGGCATGCCTGGCCGTCACCGTCCGGCCGCGCCAGATCATGCCCCGCATTTTTGCACTGGCATGACAGCCGATTTTGCGGTTTCGATCGACGACCACTGTCTGTCACGGCGGCCAGGCAACTGCCTTCCCGCCCCCATCGCAAAGAGAAATCGTGTGACCGCCATTTCGGCCTATGCCCTGCTGTTTGTTTCGGCCTTTTTATCGGCCACGTTGCTGCCCGGGTCATCCGAAGCCGTCCTGTTGGGATTGCTGTCTGCAGCGCAGGGCAGCGCTTTGGCATTGATCGCGGTGGCGTCGATTGGCAATCTTGCGGGGGCATTGCTGAATTGGGTGCTGGGCCGTTCGGTCATGCTATTTCAGGATAAGCCGTGGTTTCCACTGAAGGATGCCACGAATGCCCGCGCGCAGGCCTGGTTCGCGCGCTATGGCATCTGGTCGCTGCTGCTGTCCTGGGTGCCGGTCATCGGTGATCCGCTGACGCTGATTGCGGGTGTGATGCGGGTGCGGCTGGCCACGTTTGTGGTGCTGGTCGGCATCGGCAAGGTGGCGCGCTATGCCGCTATTGTCGGGGGCTGGCAGCTTTTGGGCTAGGGCCACGCGCAAATGAAAAATGGCCGGCGTGACGCCAGCCATTCTCCGTTCATCCTGCCATCACACAAACGTTCACCCTTTAATCGGCCAACGAACACACTTGGGCAGTCGACCGTCACTCGTGATTACCAGCTAACGTTCAGAGGTACTCGTACACCACAAAAAATGGCCAACAGCCAAACTCGCACCCGGTGCCACCGGCACCTTCAAGTGTAAGTCGCAGGCCGTGTTCATTCGGTTCAAACAAATTTCGAAAAGTTTTCAGCAACCGTCCAGATGGATCAAACCATAGCCGAAACGGGTATCTGGCCCGGCGTCGCCAAGGTCTTCGGCACCTTTGCGCAGGGCCGAGACCACCGCGCTGCGTCCAGACCTGCCGCGTGCCGTTTCCTGCGCCACGATACCGGTGGCAATCGCCGCCGCATAAGAAGTGCCTGATCGAAAGCCGACGCCAGAGCGACCGGCGACCATCACGTCCACACCCGGAGCCGCGAAATCAAGGCCGGTGCCGGTGTTGGCCTTGCGATACAGTTTTCTGGCAGCATCAATGGCGGTGATCCCGATCACCCGGTCATCTGATGCCGGATAGGCCAACGTGGCCTGCCCGCCATTGCCTGCCGCTGCAACCATCACCATGCCCGTCGCGTCGGCCTTGCCGACAATATCCTGCAAGGTGTCATTCTGCGGCCCGGCCAGCGACATGTTCACCACCTGCACCCGCGCGCCGATCATCCAGTCCAAAGCCGCGGCAATATTCTCAAGCCGTGCCACATCGCGTCCACCTGATTTCGCAAAGGCAATGACAGAGTAGATCTCGGCCCCCTGCGCCAGTCCGGCAGGCAGATCGGTCTTGCCATTGCCCGCGATCAGCGAGGCAATGCCGGTGGCATGGTCGGTGGATCCGATCAGATCATTGGCATTCAGCGCCGAATAGCTGCGGATCGACACCCCCTGCAACGCCGGGTTGGTGGTGTCGATCGGGCCGTCAATGATACCAACCCGGACGGGGCGTGGCAGTCTGCACGCGCCGGGGTCGAACCCCACCATGGGCCCGGCATAGGCCCGGACGCCCTGCGCGCTGCGATAGACGCTGTGCCGATCCGCCGTGACCGCCACCGCGTTTCGCGCCAATTCCGCCCGCAATTCGTCCAGCGTCATCGCGCCACCAATATCGACCGCGGTCAGTTTCAGCCCCATGTTGGCCAAAAGGCGCGACCGCAGGATGTCGCCGCCTGCGGCCATCACCACGCTTTCGGCCTTTGAAACCGCCTTGGCGGTGCCCACCAGCACCACTTCGGGCGCACCAGAGGGCGCTGCCACATCGTTCTTGGTGGCCCGTTGCAGCGGCGCGTTTTGCGATTGCGACAAATCGCGCACGCCCTGCAGTCCGTCTTCCCCGCCCTCCCCATCCCCGTCATCGAATTGCGGGCAGGTTCGGCTGTTTTCCACGGTTTTGTCAGCACCATACCCGGTGCGGTGCCTGATCTGGAAATGCACGTCATAAAGTGCGGTTGCCGGAATAAGCACGCGGATGCGGCTGTTTGTAACGCTGATCAACGTGACTGGCCCGGTGCCGAAATCGGTGTCCATGAACAGATTGGGCGCTTCGGCGTTCGGATTGTTGGGCTTCAGATAGCCCGGGGTGGGGGATTCCAGAATATCTCCGGGTTTGACGCAATTTTGGGCGACTGCCGCAGATCCAAGGCCAACGCCCAGAATGGCCGCCGCCAGGTAGAGCCGGATCATGCATTTCATTCAGCCAGGTCCACCACATCAAACAGATCAGACCGAGCCTGCAACTGTTCAGCCAGACCTGCAAGGTCAACTGCGTCGGTCGGGGCAATACGGTAAAGCCCGATTGCCGAAGGGCCGTCCAGGATGACAAGGCCCTTGGCCAGCAGGAAATCGGAAATGGCCTGCGATGTCGCGTTGCCCTGAAACGCCACCACCAGGGCGGGAACATCCGCCCCGCCCGATGCCTGAACATATTCGGCGGGCTGGGGGCCGCGCAGCGTTTCGTTGGCGGCAAAGCCAACCATTGCGGCCACCACCGTCGCAGCCACCACAATCCGCAAAGGCACGTCGCGCCGGGCTGGGGCTGCGTCGGGCTGTGCGGTGATGGCGCGTTTCAGGCGGGCCAGTCCGATCTCGCCGGGTGAATAGCCCGGCTGGATTGTCTGCATCTGGCTGCGCACGGCCTGCAGAAACACCACCTCTTTGGCCAGTGCAGGGTCTGCGGCAACGGCGGCTTCGACTGCAGCAGCCTCGTCAGAGGTCAAAGTGCCGTTGACCCAAAAGGGCAACAAGGCAGCTATCCCGTGATCGGCCTCACCCGGTTTCATCCTAACGCCCTTTCGCGCCAAACCTGCCTTCAAGGCAGTGCATCCGCAGCTTTTTCGCATGGAACACACGCGTTTTCACCGTTCCTTCGGGCACTTGCAGTGCCTCCGCTATCTCGCGGTAGCCCATGTCCTCATAGAAGGTCAGCTCGACCGCCGCGCGATGATCGGGCTTCAGCCCGTCCAGACAGAAACGCACATGGGCCGCATCCTGGGCCGCCGCGATGCAGGTCAGCGCATCGGGGCTGTCGTCTTCCTGTTCTGCAATATCCTCGTCGGTGGTATAGCGACCCTGTTTGCGGAAATGATCCATCACTTTGCGGTAAGCGATCCCGAACACCCAGCTTTTGACGGTAGAGCGGCCTTCAAACCGCCCTGCGCCTTTCCAGACATCCAGAAACACCTCATGCAGTAAGTCGCTGCATTGGAAGGGATCGTTCAATCTTGAGGCGAGAAATCGAAACAGCGGCGTTTCCATCGCACGATAGAACGATTCAAAGGCTGCCATGTCATGCCGGGACATCCGCACCAGCAAAAGCTTCCATTCGGCATCGGTCACGGTAGCACCGCCTTAATTGCCGCGAAACAGGTTGATGTCGTGCCGATATGCCAGACCGAACAGCCAGCCGCCCCCCGCCGTCAGGTGGTGGGCCTTCGAGCCGCTGCCATAATCGGCGGATGCCACCAGTTCGTGATCCGGTGAAAATTCCCAGGCCAGTTCAGAGGCAAGATAGCGTCCCGGTTTGGCGCTTGGCACTTCGGATGCCAATTCGCCCATCCCGATTGCCGCGCTTAGCCGATCGGGGATCAACTGCCGGGACAGGCTTGCGGACAGGTCGCGCTCTGCATAGGGATTGCCCTTCTGTTCAATCCGGGCAAAGCGGGCGGCAAGGTTGAGGGTGATCTTGTCGGTGACGCTATAGGCATAAAGCGCCTCGACCCGATCGGCCTGCTGATGGTCACCGCCTCCGGTCAGATCGGTCAGGCGTTCATGACTGAAGCGCAGTGCCCACGCGGTTTCGGCCCGAAAGCGGTCGATGCCCAGCGACAGGCTGTCAAACTGATTGTCCTGCGGTGCCGGCGCGTCTGCGGGCGTTTCGTGGCGGCGCTGATCTTCGGTGTGCAACGACAGATTCAGGCTGGTGCCATTCCAGAAGCCGCCGGTGAAATCCTGCGGGGTGTAGTAAAGGTCCAGCGTGGCCTCGCGAAAGTTGTCGGTTGGCTGGGTGGGGCTTTGGGACAGATCATTCCGGGCGTGGGCCAAGGTGAAATCGGCCTGAAACTGCGGCGCATACCATGCCGCCTGAAGCTGTGTCCGTGCTTCATCGGGGATCAGGTCGGGGTTGAGTGCGCTGAAAAATCCGGCATCCACACGGTTGTAGGCGGCCGTCAATGTCAGGCTTTGCGCATCGCCGGGCGGGGTGACAAGAAGCGATGCTTCGGCATCCAGGGCCCGGCCCGAGGTTGGCGCGGTGCCATCGTCTGACCATGTTTGCGCCAGGGCGGCGGTGATATTGCCGCGGTCCTGCGCAAAAGGCAGGCTCAGGCCGCCCGCCCAGCCCGTGTTGGTTCCCGGCAGATCGGACGGCAACTGCGGCGCGTGGCCCGTGAATCCGGCAAAGGCAAGCTTCAGGCTGCGCCCTGCCAGAGGGTAGACATAGCCCTTGGTCCCCACCACGCGATCTGCTGCATCCGCCAGACCAAAGGCTGGGCGCGACTCGGTCCACGGGGTGGCTTGGGTGCCAAAAACGCTGGCTTCATGGCGGCGGTCGGCATCTTGCCACTGCAATGACAGCCCCGCCCGAGACGCCCCGTCGAACAATGGCAAGTCATCCACAAATTGGTGCGATCCAAGGCGGGCGGTCAGATCATCGCCCCACAGCGCCATCTGGCGTTGCACGAAGTAGTCCGTCACTTTGGTTGTGGTGGTGCCGGTGGTTGCATCCAGCTTGCGCGCCAGCGTCAGGCCACCGGTGATCCTGCCCCGGTCTATTTCAAAGCTCAGACGGCCATTGCCTGTCGCATAGGTCGCGGTTTTATCCTGTGACGACATCACCCCGGCCTTTACGGTTCCGGACAAGGCATAGGCGGTTTTGCCGCTGGGGGTTTCAAAGGTGAAGGTCTGCAAAGCCGCGTCCTGATCGGGCTGTCGGCGCAGGACCACCAGATCATGCGAAACGCCATTCAGCCCTGTCGGCAGTGTAACCAGAAGATACCCCCCCTGTACGGCAAGGGGCACTTCGACATCGTCGCCGTCAATGCGGATCAGGATACGCGACAACGGAGGCAAGCCTTCGACGCGCAGTCGCACAACCTGACCGTCGGAAACAACGCCCAGGCGCGTCTCGGCAGCCAATGGGGTTGCGGCGGCCAACACCAAAGCTGCGGCGAAGAAAGGATAGCGCAATCGGACACCCGTCTGTGGTCAACGCATCAACTGTTTAATCCCTGTTGCTTACAGCAATCCGCCCTTGCCGCCCAGACTTTGATTGGTGCAGGGCGCAGGTAATTTGGGACAGCGCCGGTTGCCAGCGTGCCAGCGGCTGGCGCCCCGGACCAAAGTGGGTTCCTGCAGGATGCGCTGTGCGCGGGCGGCTTCTGGGCTGCGATGGCCATGCCACGATGGAAATCTGTCGTGCAAAGCGCGCCAAAGTGCCGTCCGCCATACGCGGCGCTTCGGGGATGCAATAGACGATGACGGGAATGAACGGATTGGCGATTGCAGCAAGCAGGATGCCGGTTATCTGATCGGCGCCGGATTTATCGGCATGCCTGCGCTGCCCTTGTTGGGCATGGAGCATATTGCAGAGAAAGCATTGTTGAACCGCAAGCTGCCGGACCAGCTTTGTCAGGAGGACCAAGGGGCTAACACGAACTGGGCACGCCATGGTGCCAGACGGGCAGGTCTATGCCGCCCCTATCAACAGCGATAACCACCATGTCTATGGCGCTGTCTGCCTGTGGCTGATGAAACAGGTGGCGCAGGCGGCAGTGACGGGCGCACCTTGGCCCATGCTGACCCCGCTGTCGGGCAAAAGCATCGGTTCGGGGCCCGATCACATGTTTTCGCGCAGCAGGATCTCGATCCTGATCTTTTCCTGCGATGCCAGCACTTCGCGCCGATCACAGCGCGCGCGCAGGATACGGATGGCGCTGCGCACCAGATGGCCGGGGTCTTGCGTGATCAGCGCCGCAATCCGCTGCGCCATCAACGCCGCTTCGGTAAAGGGCGTGCGTTCATGCGCGATGATGATCGGCTGAGCCGCCGCCGCAATATCCGTGACGACAGCCAAGGGCACGCGGGCCTCAGAGCCCAGAACATAGACTCCCGCAATATCCCGATGGCTGGCAAAACTTCCGCGTATGATGCGCGCGGTGCGGTCGGGATCGCCATAGGTTTCCAGCGACGGCAGAACCGTCAGATGCGGGTAGTCGGCGTTGATCACCTCATCAAAGCCAAGCCGCCGTTCCAGACTGTCGCGGGCGTGCATGGTTTCGGCAATGACCAGAATCTTCCCCGGATCGCGGTCTGAGAACCGTCCCATCAGGCGCCCTGCCGTAGCCCCCGCGGCGTGGTTGTCGATGCCCACGAAATCTTCGCTGTCGGCGGTGGTCTGGCCCGAGATAAAGGCCACAGATTCAATCCCGCGTTGTGTCAGGCGGGCTTTGGCGTCGCGGACCTGCGGCGACTCGGGGGCCATAAGGGCCACACCATCCACCGATTTCGCATCCAGCGACCCCAGATAATTCGCTATCTGGTGCGGATCGCTTTCGTGAATCTGCACCACTTCGGCCCGCATCATTTCCGAGGCAAAGGCCGGATTCGCCTCGTCTATCCGCGCAATCAACTCGGCCAGAAACTGATCCCCGGTGCGCGGCAGCAGGAACAGAAAGCGATAATCCTTGCCGCGCGCCAGATTGGCTGCGACCATGTTGCGGCTGAATCCAATCTTTTCAATGGCTTGGTTGACGCGCTCTACCGTATCTTTGCGCACGCCGCTGCGGTCGTTCAAAACCCTGTCCACCGTGGCAAGGCTGACCCCGGCGGCCTTGGCCAAATCTTTCGTCGTCGGTCGCATGCAAAATCCCGATTGCCAGCGCAAAACCTGCCCGTTGTTCTTTTCTTTCTGAAACTTGAAGCGCTTGCAAGCAATCTGAGGTGCGCACCTCAAATATCGCTTGCCATGAGGTACGTACCTCAAATAGGGTCAGCCCAGCAAAGAGTCGCGGCGAGGAGGCCGGGGCCTGCAACCGGGAGGAATTCAGATGAACAAGAAACTGTTTATGACCACCGCATCCGTGGCGCTTGTCGCGGGGATCGGTGCTGCGCAGGCCGAAGACCTGACACTGTGCTGGGCGGCCTGGGATCCGGCCAACGCACTGGTGGAGTTGAGCAAGGAATATGAGGCCCAGTCGGGCAACAAGATGACCTTTGAATTCGTGCCATGGACCAGCTTTGCCGACCGCATGCTGAACGAGCTGAACTCGGGCGGCAAGTTGTGCGACCTGATGATCGGGGACAGCCAGTGGATCGGCGGCGCTGCGGAAAACGGCCAGTATGTGAAGCTGAATGATTTCTTTGCCGCCAATGACATTTCGATGGATGCGTTCATTCCGGCGACCGTGACGGGCTATTCCGAATGGCCCAAGAACACCCCGAACTATTGGTCGCTGCCGGCGTTTGGCGACGTGGTCGGCTGGACCTATCGCAAGGACTGGTTTGCGCGCCCGGACCTTCAGGCGGAATTCAAAACCAGCTACGGTCGTGATCTTGCCGCGCCCGCGACCTTTGCCGAATTGAAGGACATCGCGGAATTCTTCCAGAACCGCGACATCGACGGCAAGACCGTCTACGGCGCGTCGATCTATACCGAGCGCGGGTCCGAAGGCATCACCATGGGCGTGATGGATGTGCTGTATTCGTTTGGTTTCAAATACGACAACCCGGACAAGCCTTATGACATGGAGGGCTTTGTAAACTCTGCGGGCGCGGTCGCAGGTTTGGAGTTCTACAAGTCATTGTATGATTGCTGCGTTCCTCCGGGTTCCTCGAATGGCTACATGGGCGAGGGTGTCGATGCGTTCAAATCCGGTCAGGTTGCGCTGCAGATGAACTTTGCCTTCACCTGGCCCGGCTTCAACACCGATGCCAATGTGGGCGGTGATGTCACCGGGTATTTTGCCAACCCGGCAGGCCCCAATGGCGACCGCTTTGCGCAACTGGGCGGGCAGGGGATTTCGGTTGTCGCGGCATCGGACAAGCAGGATGCGGCGCTGACCTATATCAAATGGTTCGCACAACCCGACGTGCAGGCCAAGTGGTGGAAACTGGGCGGCTATTCCGCCCTGCGTGCCGTGGTTGAAGACCCCGGTTTCGCCACCAGCCAGCCCTATGCGCAGACCTTCCTTGATAGCATGGCCATCGTAAAGGATTTCTGGGCGGAACCCAGCTATGCCACCCTGATGCAATCGTCGCAAAAGTGGTTCCATGACTATGTGGTCGCAGGCAATGGCACCGCCAAAGAGGCGCTGGATGGGCTGGTTGCCGATTGGCAAGCGACGTTTGAGGAAGAAGGCAAGTACTAAGCCCCGCGACGCCCGGACGGCCACCCGCTTTGCAAGCGGCGGGTGGCATATGCGCGGGGCCCATCAGGGCCAAACCGGGCCCCGCGCAGTATCGCCATCAAGAAAGCTGACCCCATGACCGATACCCTAGCCCAACGTGCCGCCGCCGCCACGCCGCCGAAAATTGCCCGCCGCATCCGGGGGCTTTCGGACCGTGCGATTGCGTGGCTGTTCGTGGCACCGACGATCTTCTTGTTGCTGGCGGTGAACATCTTTCCGCTGATCTGGACGATCCGGCTCAGTCTGACGAACTTTCGCACCAACCGCCCCAACAATGCCATCGAGTTTGTCGGCATTGAAAACTATCGCAAGATCCTGACCAGCCCTGACACCTGGGCAAGCCTGCAAGCCACCGCGCATTTCCTGATCTGGACGATTGCCCTGCAGGTGCTGATCGGTTTCACGCTGGCCTATCTGATCAACAAGAAATTCCGCGGCAATGATCTTTGGACCACGCTGATCGTGCTGCCTATGATGCTTTCCCCTGCTGTGGTGGGCAACTTCTGGACCTTTCTGTATCAGCCGCAAATTGGATTGTTCAACTATTTCATAGCCTTTTTCACCGGGGCCGATCCTGCCAGTTTTTCGATGATCGGTGAAGTGGCGCTTGCGCCCTGGGCCATCGTCATTGTCGATACATGGATGTGGACGCCCTTCGTGATGCTGATCTGCCTTGCTGGCCTGCGGTCCATTCCCTCTAGCATTTACGAGGCGGCCGAGTGTGACCGCGCGTCAAAATGGCGGCAGTTCTGGACGATCACCATCCCGATGGCGCTGCCCTTTCTGATGCTGGCGGTGCTGTTCCGGGGCATCGAGAATTTCAAGATGTTCGATCTGGTGGTGCAGCTTACTGGCGGCGGACCGGGGTCTACCACGCAATTGGTGTCCATTGATCTGAAACGTGAGGCCTTCGAAAAATGGCGCACGGGCTATGCCAGCGCCTATGCGGTGATCCTGTTTGTCACCGTGTTCGGCCTTGCATCAATCTATGTGAAAGCCCTGAACAAGGTGAAAGACAGATGAGCTATTCCGTAACCGAGCCGTCCAACCGGCAAAAGTGGATCGCGGGCGGGCTGGTGATTTCCTATGCCCTGCTGACCATGCTGCCCCTGTTGTGGATCATCGCCACCGGCTTCAAATCCCCCGCCGATGCCATCGCCTACCCGCCGAAGGTGTTGTTCAGCCCGACGTTGGAGGGCTATGTCAATCTGTTCACCAGCCGTACGCGGGTTGATCCCGACACGCTTGCGGCCCTGGGCGAACCTGCGACATGGTACGAACGCATCGTGCGCCAATATGACATGGTGATCACCGGACCCAGCCGCTATGGCGAGCGGTTCCTGAATTCGGTCATCATCGGCTTTGGCTCGACCTTTCTGTCGGTTTTTCTGGGCACGATAGCCGCCTATGCGTTCAGCCGGTTCAAAGTGCCGTTGAAGGATGATCTGTTGTTCTTCATCCTGTCGACCCGGATGATGCCGCCCATCGCCGTCGCCATTCCGATTTTCCTGATGTACCGCCAGCTTGGCTTGAACGATACCCATCTGGGCATGATCCTGCTGTATACGGCGGTGAACCTGTCCCTGTCGGTCTGGCTTTTGAAAGGCTTCATCGACGAGATTCCCATCGAATACGAGGAAGCGGCCCTGATCGACGGCTACACCCGCTTTCAGGCGTTCTACAAGGTGGTGCTGCCACAGGCCGCCACCGGCATCGCATCCACAGCCATATTCTGCCTGATCTTTGCCTGGAACGAATACGCCTTTGCCGTGCTGCTGACATCTGGCACCGCCCAAACCGCGCCGCCCTTCATCCCCACCATCATCGGGGCGGGTGGCAAGGATTGGCCCGCCGTTGCCGCAGGGGCCACGCTGTTCCTGCTGCCGATCATGGTCTTCACCATATTGCTGCGCAAACACCTGCTGCGGGGCATCACATTCGGGGCGGTTCGTAAATGAAGAGCTTTTTCAACAAGCTGATGCGCCTGCGCCGTGCCCCGTGGGAGATGTTGGCCACCATCCTGATCGCCCTTGGTGTGTTCATGCTGATGCAACCCTTTGCATTGGGCTTGTTCACCTATTCCTTCCTCGTGACGCTGATCGGAACCGTCATGTTCATCATCGTCAGCCATTTCCCGGAGTAGCCGCGTGGCCCAGATCATCATCAAGAACATGCGCAAGGAATTTGGCGCGTTTACTGCGGTGCAATCGTCCAGTTTCACCATCGAGGATGGCGAATTCTTCATGCTGCTGGGGCCGTCGGGCTGCGGCAAGACCACCACTCTGCGGATGATTGCCGGGTTGGAACTGCCCACCTCGGGTGAGATCTACATCGACGGGGAAGAGGTTTCGCAAAAGCCGGCAAGCCAACGCGATATTGCCTTCGTGTTCCAGATGTTCGCGCTTTATCCGCACATGAACGTGCGCAAGAACATATCCTATCCTTTGATCAGTCAGGGCATGCCGCGCGATCAGGTGCGCGCCAAGGTGGCCGAGGTGGCGGGCATTCTGGGCATCGAAGCCCTGCTGGACCGGCCCGTTGGGGGCCTGTCGGGGGGCGACCGGCAGCGCGTGGCCCTGGGCCGGGCCATTGTCCGCGACCCGGCCTGCTTTCTGATGGACGAACCTCTGGGCGCGCTGGATGCCGAATTCCGCGAACATATGTCCGAAGAACTGCGCGCCCTGCATGATCGCATGAAGGCGACCACGGTCTACGTCACCCATGATCAGCTTGAGGCGATGCAGATGGGCGACAAGATCGTGGTGATGAACCACGGCGTTGTGGAACAATTCGGGCGCCCGCAAGAAATCTACGATTGGCCCGCCACGACCTTTGTCGCCAATTTCATTGGATCACCCCCGATGAACATGCTGCGCTTTGACGGCATGGTCGGCATCGGTACGCAATCGGTGCAGTTGGGCGACGCCCGCTTTGCCATTCCCCAGATGGTCAGCGGTGCGAATGGCGCGCTGGTGCTGGGGGTGCGGCCCGAAAATGTGCATCTGGAGGACTCTGCGCCTTACAGGGGCCGGATTGTCGCGGTGGAATATCTGGGCACCACGCAGATCATCACGCTGGAGGCCGAGGTCGCCGACCTGGTGGAGCGTTTCGA
>CAZCFC010000044.1:0-15690 GCA_964497815.1 uncultured Cypionkella sp. | reverse complement strand
GACAGCAATTCGCCGGAATAATCGCTGATCTTGAAGAACCACTGCGTCAGCTCGCGGCGTTCCACCGGGGCGTTTGACCGCCAGCCCTTGCCGTCGATCACCTGTTCATTGGCCAGCACGGTCATGTCAACCGGGTCCCAGTTCACCACGGCGTTCTTGCGGTAGACCAGTCCCTTGGCCATCATGTCGATGAACATCGACTGCTGTTGGCCGTAATATTCCGGGTCGCAGGTGGCGAATTCACGGCTCCAGTCGATCGACAGGCCCAAGGGCTTCATCTGCGCGCGCATGTCGGCGATGTTGCCGTAGGTCCAGTCCTTGGGGTGGCCGCCGCGTTCCATCGCGGCATTCTCGGCAGGCATGCCAAAGGCATCCCAGCCCATCGGGTGCAGCACCGAAAAGCCCTGCGCGGCCTTATAGCGGGCGACGACATCGCCCATGGTATAGTTGCGCACATGCCCCATGTGGATGCGCCCCGACGGATAGGGGAACATTTCCAACACGTAATATTTCTGCTTGGCCGGATCTCGGCGTGCGGTGAAGGTGCCCGCCCGATCCCAGACTTCTTGCCATTTCGGTTCGATGGACTTGGGTTCGTAGCGTGACATATCGGGCCTCGTGCTTGTGCTGTCGCGGGATTACACCGCGAACGGGGCCAAGGTCCAGAGACAGAACGGGCAAGCCGAGCCGGAACGGGCTAGAGTTTGGTGTCCTGAATGCGCAACTGACGCGCGCGGGTCAGGATCGCATCTTCAATCGCGCGGATCGTATCGGGGGCCACGGCCCCGCCGCCGCTGCCCTGCATCGCGATTTTCAGGCTGCGGGCATCCAGTGCCGGGTCTTGCACATAGATCGTGGCACGGTAGGCGCGGCCACCGCCCGGCGGCGTGCCGTAACCGGTCACGATGACGCCTGTGAACGGGTCTACCGATTCGATTGGCAGGAAGTTCAGCACATCCAGGCTGGCGGCCCAGATATACTTGTTCACTTCGACCGTGGTGTTCGGGCTTTTCTGGTTGCCGAAGATGTCCCAGATGGTTGCGCGCGGCTTGTCATCGCCCTTGGCGCGGGCCAGTGCGGCGCGTTGGGTTTCCGCCGCAGTGCGCTGTTGCATCTGTGTGTCTGACGGGATCGTGGCGCGCTTGCGTCCGAACAAGCCGCTGTCGCCGCTGGAAATTCCGCCACCGCAGGCAGACAGGCTTAGGGCAAGGCCGCCAGCGATCACTGTTCGAGACAGACGATAAAGTTGCATCCGGTCCCCCGACGTTTCTGATCTGGCTGACACCAAAAGAAACCCAGCCATCGCGCCGGGGTGCAGCCTTTGGGTCTGTCTAGCTGACAGGCCCCGGACTGCCAAGGCTTTTCACCCCTATATATAGAGTGTGGCTGCATTCGCCCGCGGAACCGGGCTTTGATGGTCGGGGCGGGCCGGGCGACTGTGGCAAGACTGCATCATCGGCGGCGCGTTTCCCCGGCTGGGCTTGGTTCGCGTTGCAAACGGCGGGGGGAAGGGCGAAATAGGGTCATACCCAATTCGGATTCCCCTGAGTTGGGCCGCACCTTTGATACAACGAGGGAAACTATGAAAAAGATTCTTCTTGCTACCACGCTGATCGCCGCTTCGACCGGCTATGCAGCTGCTGAAGTCACCGTTTCGGGCGCTGCTCGTATGGGCGTCGTGATGCACAACGATCTGGACGGTCTTTCGACCGACGCACAGTTCTCGTCGCGCGTTCGCATCATCTTCACCGCAACCGGCGAAACCGACAACGGTCTGTCGTTCGGCGCTTCGGTGCGTAACGACCAGTCGGGCGTTGGCAACACCGCAAACGGCGACTCGACCGTTTACCTGTCGGGCGCTTTCGGCAAAGTCACCATGGGCGACACCGGCAACGCCGCTGACGCACTTGTTGGCCAGGTTTCGGGCGTGGGCTACACCGGCCTCGGCGACCTGAACGAAATCGCATGGCTGTCGAAGTCGACCACCGGCGTGATGTACGAATATTCGGCTGGCGCAGTGACGTTCGGTTTGGGCGCTGGCCAGACCAACACCAACGACTTCGTGTCGGCTGCTGTGAAGTACTCGACCGACGCATACGCTGTCGCTCTGGGCTACGAGTCGAACGACGCAGCTGACCAGCTGTCGCTGCTGGGTTCGGCAACGTTCTCGGGCGCTACCGTCAAAGCCAAGATCGTTGACAACTCGGAACTGGTTGACCTGCAGTACGCACTCTCGGTGGACTACACCATGAACGGCATTGGCCTGACCGCGTTCTACGCTGACGCGCTCAACACCACTGCTGGTCACGTGAACGAAGACCTGCAGACCACCCGTTACGGCATCGGCGCTTCCTACGACCTGGGCGGCGGCGCTTCGGTTCTGGGCGGCATCGCTCGCGAAGAAGGCACGGACACCGTTGCTGAAGTCGGCGTGACCATGTCGTTCTGATCTTAGGATCATTACTTTGGAAAGAGCGGGCCTTGTGCCCGCTCTTTTCATTTTCAGGGCTGGCCTTTTCTTTTGCCCCCAGCTGTGGCCAAGTGCGGCAAAACAGGGGGCGCTTATGTCATTGCAGATGATCACCGACCGCATTGCGGCAGCCGTGGCCCGCGCCGGACGCGCGCCGGGATCGGTGCAACTGATCGCCGTCAGCAAAGTGCAGCCTGATGACCGGGTGCGCGCGGTTCTGGATGCGGGCCACCGGATCTTTGGTGAGAATTACGTACAAGAGGCGCAAGGCAAATGGCCCGGCTTCCGCGCCGAATTCGGCCCGGTGCAGGTGCATTTGATCGGCCCGCTGCAAACCAACAAGGCCAAGGCTGCGGTAGAATTGTTTGACGCCATCCACACGGTGGACCGGGCATCGCTGGCGGAAAAGCTGGCCAGACTGGCGCAGGCGCGCGGCCAATGCCCGCATTTGTTCGTGCAGGTCAACACCGGGTCCGAGCCGCAGAAGGCGGGCGTGCTGCCTGCCGAGGTTGACGGCTTTATCACCGCATGCCGCGCAATGGATCTTTCCCCGGTGGGCCTGATGTGCATCCCGCCCGAGGGCGAGGATTCTACGCCGCATTTCGGGCTGCTGGCCGATATGGCCGCCCGCAACGGGCTGGCGGGGCTGTCGATGGGGATGAGCGGCGATTTTGAAGCCGCCATAGCCGCCGGGGCCACGCATGTGCGCGTGGGATCAGCGATTTTTGGCGCGCGAAGCTATGCCTGACACCTGTCAGGGTTCGATGGCATCATGGCCCGACGGGCGTCAGGTCAGCCAGACCCGCGCAAAGGGCGGAAGGGCCAGATGATCATCGTGCAGCATAACGGCTTGATCTGAAAGCGCATCGTGCCACCGGGTCACCCCCTGCGCGCGCAGCCAAGCGCCCGGAATATGCTGCCAGGTCTCGGCAAAGTTGAACAGGCAGGTGATCGGCCCGGTTGGGGCCAGCCGTTGCACCGCAAAGACCGGATCGCGTGCGGATTGCAGGATCTTGGTGGGATGTGCCGCATGCAGCCCTGACGTTGCCCGGCGGCGTGCCAGAATGTGTTGCAGACCCAGAAACGCCTTGCCCGGCACGGTATCGGCCGCATAGCGCTGCCCCGCCCGCGCCCAATCCATCGCGGGGCGATGCACCCAGCGGCTGTCATGGGCGTGGTCTGCGCGGTTCAGGTAGCTGTAATCGTTCAGCATTGCCAGTTCATCCCCCATGTAGATCAGGGGAATCCCGCCAAAGCAGGCAATCAGGGCATGCCCCAACAAGATGCGCTGCAAGGCCGCATCCACCTGCTCGGCTGTCTGCGCCTTTTCCAGCCCGGCGAGCGAGGCAAAGCTGCCGGAAATCCGCTTGTCGCCGGTGGCCTCGTTCACCTGAAACAGCACGCCTTGCGCAAAGCTGCCGGGAAAGCCGCCTTCGTAGAAATCGGACAGATAGCTGCGATGCGCTGGCCCCGAAAGTTGCAGCGCGGCCGCATCGTCATCGGTGATCGCCCAGCCGATGTCGTCGTGGCAGCGGATATAGGTGGCATAGGTGGCGTTGGTCAGCCGGTCCGGAAAGTGCGTGGCCAGAACATGCGTCATCAACCGGGTATCACGGGTGGCAAGGGCGCTCCAGAATTGCACCATCAGGGAGTTGTGATAGGCAAGATTGCCCTCGCGCCCGTCATGGCGACCCCGGCCCAGATAGGGCAGCATTTCCTGCGGGCTGACAATCGCCTCTTCCAGGTGGATCACGGCCGGCGCTGCGATGCGGGAACAGGCGCGCAGGGCCTGCAGAATCATATGCACTTCGGGTTCCGACTGACAGCGCGTGCCCATGCGCTTCCACATGAAGGCAACGGCATCCAGCCGCAGGACATCGACGCCGGTGTTGGCCAGATGCAGCATGATGCGGGTGATTTCCAGAAACACCTGCGGGTTGGCCCAGTTCAGATCCCACTGATGTTCGTTGAAAGTGGTCCAGACCCATTTGCCGAAATCGGGGTAATGGGTGAAATTGCCGGGGGCATTATCGGGGAACACCTCGACCAGGGTCTTTTCATAGGCTTGGGGCAGGTCGGGGCTGTCGAACATCAGGAACATATCCTGACAGGTTTTATCCCCCGCCGCCGCCTTGACCGCCCAATCGTGTTCTTTGGCGGTATGATTGCAGACAAGGTCAACACACAGGGAAATCCCGCGGCTGCGGAGTTCGGTTGCAACCGCTTTGAAGTCATCCAGCGTGCCGTAGGCGGGGTTGATGTTGCGATAATCCATCACCGAATAGCCGCCATCGGAATCACCCGGGCGGGGGTTCAGGCAGGGCATCAAATGGACATAGGAAATGCCCAGTTCATCCAGATAATCCAGCTTGGACAGCACGCCGTTCAGGTCGCCCGCAAAGCGATCTATGTAGAACACATAGCCCGCCATATCGGCCCGCTGAAACCAGTCAGGTTCAAGATCGCGTTTAAGATCAAGCAGTTTCAGGTCGGCAGGGCGGTCTTTCCAGGCTGACAGCAAGGCCGCGTTCAGGTCTTTGCAGAACCGTACATAATTCGGGTGACGGCCGTAAAGCGCCTCAAGCATCGGCCACAGATCGGGGGCGGAACGTGCCATTCGCAACTGAAAGATCGCGTCATCCGGTTTTGTCGCAGCTTTGGCCATCGTTGTCCCCCCGTTAGCCCGCGCAGGTTACAAAATCCAAATCGCTTTGGGAAGGGACTAGCCTTGAATGATCAGCCGCGACTGGTGGCGCAGGCGGGCTGCGATCCACAGCAGATCAGACCGGGCAAAGCCGATGCAGCCTGCAGTGGGATAGCGGGGGTGCCGCCATGTGTGAACGAAGATGGCCGAGCCACGCCCCGGCACCGCATCGGGCCAGTTCCAGTCCGTGATCAGGATCAGATCGTACAGCGGGTCGGGGCGCCGCAGTTTTTCGTGGCCAAAGACATGCGGTGCGCGGACCATCAGGTTGTAATCGGGGTCGCGCACATCGTCGGACCACAGGTCACATGGCCCGATGGGAACCGCCCAATCGGCAGGGGGCAGCATGCGGTCGGGCCGGTACAGCATGCCGACAATGCGATGCGTGCCGATGGGCGAGCCACCGTCGCCCTCTCGTTTCGCCGCCGTCATGCCGCCGCGCCCGATGGAACAGGCAAAGCGCCGCCCCATGAACCGCGCGCCCCAACGGTTCACCACCAGATCGGCAGGTTTCATAGCAAATGCCCCGATTTTGCCGCCTTGGTGGCCAGATAGGCGCGGTTCAGCGCCGTTTCCCCCACCCGCAGCGGCACGCGTTCGGTGACGGTCAGCCCGCAGCTTTCCATCATGGTCAGTTTGCGCGGATTGTTCGTCAGCAGCCGTACCGCAGAAAATCCCAGGCTTTGCAGGATGCTGGCACCAATCCGGAAATCGCGCTCGTCATCCTCAAAGCCCAGCCGATGGTTGGCCTCTACCGTATCAAAGCCTTGATCTTGCAGCGAATAGGCGCGCATCTTGTTGGCAAGCCCGATGCCGCGCCCCTCTTGGTTCAGGTAGAGCAAAATGCCGGCACCTTCCGTCCCCATCTGCGCAAGGGCGGCGTGCAGCTGGGGGCCGCAATCGCATTTCAGGCTGCCCAGAACGTCGCCGGTGAAGCAGGCAGAGTGCAGCCGGGCCAATACGGGGGCGCTGCGATCGGGACGGCCAATTTCAACGGCGTAATGTTCGGCGCCGCCATCATCGGGGCGAAAGATGTGCAGCCGCCCGGCCTGCGATGCGGCCATCGGCAGGCGGGCGGAAATCACCGGGTACAACGGGGCAAGGCGATCAAGATCGGCGCAATCGGTCTGCGCGATCAAGGTCAGGCTGTGGCGGGCGGCCAAGGCCAGACCATCCGTCACCGGCACCATCACAACGGCTGGCAAAAGCTGTGCCGATTTCGCAAGGGCCAGTGCGGCGCGGTGCAGATCGGCCGAGCCATCGCGCAGCGAGGTCAGCGGCCCCTTCATCGGCACGCGCAGATCGTCCGCCGGATCGGCAAGCGCACGCAGCCAACGGCAATCGGCATCCTTTGGCACCGCAATGCGCGCCAGATCGCCATCATAGGCGCGCGCCTTCAACGTCTCGGCCCGCCGCGCCGTCAGCGCCAGTTCCGGCTGCCCCTGGGCGCGCAGGGCCTTCAGCCGGGATGCGTCCATCCCTTCAACCGCCACGCACAGCATGGCGCTGCCCTCGCCAGCCAGCACAATGGCCAGTCCAAGGCGCAGGTCGCTGCGGGCACGGGCCAGCATTTCGGGGGCGGTCGGTGTCAGGTTCATGTCAATCTCCTGCCCCCTCATAACCCCGGTGCGACGGAATTGAAACATTTCCCCAGCCAACGACACGACCGCGTGAGCCGATTGTCGCAAATCTTGTCGCCTGCGTGAGCCGGGCGCATCTGTAGTGACAAGGGCGAAACTGCCCGATGCGATGGAGGCCGATATGGCAACGCTGCGGAAGATCTTGCTGGTGGACGATGACGATGACCTGCGTGAGGCGCTGTCGGAACAACTGGTGATGACCGAGGATTTCGACGTGTTCGAGGCGCGCACCGGTGCCGAGGGCATGGAGAAATCAAAGGTTGGCCTGTATGATCTGGTCATTCTGGATGTCGGCCTGCCGGACACTGACGGCCGCGAACTGTGCCGCCGGATGCGCAAATCGGGGGTGAAATGCCCGATCATGATGCTGACCGGACACGACACTGACAGCGATACCATTCTTGGCCTTGATTCGGGTGCCAATGATTACGTGACCAAGCCGTTCAAGTTTCCGGTGTTGTTGGCCCGTATCCGTGCGCAATTGCGCACGCATGAACAGTCGGAAGACGCGGTGTTCCAGATGGGGCCTTACACGTTCAAACCGGCGCAAAAGCTGCTGGTGGATGCCAAGGACAAGAAGGTGCGGCTGACCGAAAAGGAAACCAATATCCTGAAGTATCTGTTCCGCGCCCAAGCCGGGGTTGTGGCCCGCGATGTGCTGCTGCACGAGGTTTGGGGTTATAATGCCGGTGTTACAACGCACACGTTGGAAACCCACATTTACCGCCTGCGCCAGAAAATCGAGGCCGATCCATCCAATGCGCGTTTGTTGGTGACGGAAAGCGGTGGCTATAAACTGGTGGCATAAATCACCGAATATTCATCGCTGGGGTCTTAATGTTGCCAGAATCGATACCTATTTGTGGATTGAGGCAGGATTGATGCCAAGACATCCCCTTGCCGTGTCGGGGTTATGACACGGCTCCTCCCTGTTGGACCTGGCCGGGCTGTGTGCCCGGCCTTTTTTTATGCTGTCTCCGGCCTGGACCAAGCAGGCCACAGACCGCGTTACTGGCGCGCAGGTTTGGTCGTCGCACCTCTTGTCCGGCCAAAGCGCCGTTCCTTATGCATATCAGGCCGATCCGGGTGCAATCTTGAGTTGTGGCGAAAAAGTCATTGTCTGGCTAATTTCCCGCGCTTGCTGTGCACAGGGGCGATCTTGTGTTAACCTTTCGCCATCTCCCTGTTGGACCTTATGCCCGGCCATTGTGCCGGGCTTCTTTTTGGGTTGGGAAAATCGACGCCTTGCCAAAGGCTTCACAAAACGGCACTGGGGCGAATTGGGCCGTCGCCCAGACCTTTTCCAACACGGAGCCTTACCATGCGCCTTAATACCCTCATTGCCGCTTTTGTTGCATCCGCTGCCTTTGCTGCCCCGGCTTTGGCCGAGGACCTTGTCTTTTCGCTGATCAACAACAGCACCGCCAACCTTCAGGAATTTTATGTCTCGGCGTCGGAAGCCGACAACTGGGGCGACGACATTCTGGGTCGTGATGTTCTGGCGGCCGGCGAAAATGGCGATGTGACCATCGCCGACGGCATGGAAACCTGCTCGTATGACATGCGTTTTGTGATGGACAACGGCAACACCATCGAAGGGTCGGCTGATCTGTGCACGACCAACGAGTTCACCATCACCGACTGATCCGCGTGATGGCTTGAGAACGGCAACGGCAGGGCTTAGGCTCTGCCGTCTGCATTTGGAGAACTGCGATGGCCTTTACCCTTGCCACCTGGAACATCAACTCGGTCCGCCTGCGCGAAGGGCTGGTGGCGCGGCTGTTGGCCACCGAGCAGCCGGATGTCCTGTGCTTGCAGGAATGCAAAAGCCCGGTCGATCTGATTCCGGTCGAGCAGTTTCAGGCGTTGGGCTATCGTTACATGGTGGCGCGGGGGCAAAAGGGCTACAATGGGGTGGCGATTGTGTCGCGGTTGCCGATCATGGATGTGGGCGAGAGGGATTTCGCCAACATGGGCCATGCGCGCCATGTTGCGGCGCGGCTGGAAAACGGCGTGACCATCCACAACTGCTATGTCCCTGCCGGGGGCGATATTCCTGACCGCGCGCAGAACGAAAAGTTCGGGCAGAAGTTGGATTTCCTGACCGATATGCGCGATTATTTCCATTCCGAGCGCCCTGACCGTGCCATTCTGGTCGGTGATCTGAACATCGCCCCCCGTGAGGATGATGTCTGGGACCACAAGGCGTTGCTGAAGATTGTCAGCCACACCCCGGTTGAGGTTGATCATTTCAACACGGTGATGGAGTCGGGCGGCTGGTCTGATGTCACCCGTGCGGACATCCCGGATGGCAAGCTTTACAGCTGGTGGAGCTATCGCGCCGCTGACTGGAACGGGGCCGACAAGGGGCGGCGACTGGATCACATCTGGGCCACGGGCGACATCAAGGCGGCGGCGCACAGCAGCCGCATTTTGCGCGACGTGCGCGGATGGGAACAGCCCAGCGACCACGCCCCGGTGTTTGCAACCTTTGATCTGTAGGCCGTGGCGGGCCTAACGCCCCCGCGTCCAGCCGCCTGATCTGCCAAACCGCACGGCCAAAGAGACGGCGGCGTAGCTTGCAAAGCCCGCAGGGTCGCGCAGGGCCATGGCCAGCAGCGCGGTTCTGGTCAGCCGCGCCTTGCCCTCGCGTGCCAGCAGACCGGGATACATCCTGTCAATCTGGGCCACGCCCGCGTCTTGCCGCCGCCGCACGCGGGTCAACGCGGCAAAGCCCTCGATCATTGGCCAGTCATAGGGGGCGGCCACCTGCAGCCGTTCGGTGGGTTGGAATTGCAGCCGCACAAAGGTGTCGTCCGAGATGATCGCCGGAAAATCGCCCCACCGGGCGCGGCCTGCGCCATTGACGGCAAACAGGCCATAGCCGGGTGCAGCGGACCGGGCAAAGGGCAAGCCCTGCCAGAACCGGGCATAGGCCCGCGTGATCACACTATGGGCGCGCGGAATGCAGGCGGTTCCGGTGGCATAGCGCGGCTGTGGAGTGGTCAGTGCTGCCACCAAGTCGGCCATCAGCCCCGCCGAGACGATGACATCGGCATCAAGATAGGCTCGCATATCGCCCTGCGCCAGTTGGTCGCCCTGGTTCAGGGCGTTGGGTTTGCCGCCCTGCGCCAGATCCAGCACCCGCAACTGCCAGCCCGCCGCCTGTGCCTGTGCCTGCATTGCGCGGGCGACATCGGCGGTTGCATCACGGCAGCCGTTGGCGACCACAATCACCTCGGCCCCCATCGGCCCCGAAGCGAAAAGGGCGGTCAGGCAGGCGGCGATATAGCCCGCCTCGTTGGATGCAGGGATCACCACAGTCAGCACGTCAGGCACCCCTTTGCCAACGCCTGCCAGCGCGGGTTGTCATCGCCAAGGTGCCGCAGCGCGCCGAAGGACCCCCACTTGCTGGCGCTGTTCACATCAACGAAGGCGTTGAAGGGCGCATCCGATTGCAGCTGCCAACCCGCCAGCAATTCCGCATAAAGCGCACCCATTTCCGGGCTGTAGTTCAGGTGCGTGAAGAACGCTGTCAGTTCCTCATCCTCGGACTGCGCGCCGATCCCCACAACATGACTGCCGCCTTCGTACATCATCAGGCGCAGACCGTGGTCGGCGGCAATGCTGGCATGGTAGGGCAGGATTTGCGACAGGATCACGGCCAGAGAATCTGTCGGATCGCCCGTCACTGACCCGTCGCGCAGCTCGGCGGCCGCCTGTTTCACCGCCAGATCATAGCGGTGGGCGGCGATATGCGCCGTGGTCTGCGCAGGTTGCAAGCCAAGCAAGGCCGCCTGGTCCTGTGCGGCCTGTCTGGATTGTTTCAGCCAGTCCTTGACGGTGACGAATTTCTGATCTGCTCCGAGCAGGGCGCTGAAATAGCCCGTCACCGCATAGGCGTCAAAGCTGTCTGCCGGGGCAGGGCGCGCTTCGGCCATCACCAGCGGCGCGGCCAATATCTGTTCCTCAAGCCCCAGCCAGCCGGTTTGCACGGCAACAATGCGCACCAGCCGGTCGGGGGCATCCGCGAAAACCTGTGACCATACCGCCATGATTTCCGCCGCGCGCAGGGCGTAGAATTGCACCCAGGTGTTGTCCTTGCGCCAACGCGCCTTGCCCTGTTCCTCGGCCCAGCGGGCTTGGGCGAATTGCCAGTTCCAGACCTCGTTCGAGTATTCGACATGGGCATTCAGCGCCGGGTTCAGCGTGTCATGCGCGATCTGGGCATAGGTGCGGGCGAAATCATCCGTCGCCAGATGCGGCAGGGTAAACCACGGGTCGGCCTGCAATTCGTTGGCCAGCGTCACCATGATTTCGGCGGGCGCACCGACGCGGGCATAGGTGTAGTCGCCGGGTTTCGGGCGATCGGCGGGATGGGCAAGGGGGCTGTCATTGGTTGCCATCCAGTCCATGAACCGCAGCCCCTTCACGCCACGAATGCGGGCCAGCCAGTCGGGGTTGAAGATCGCGCCATCCTTCAACGCCTGTGCGCGGCTTTGGCGCACAACCACGATGTCGCGGATCGGATCGGCGGCATCAATCGCGGTCAGGGTGATCAGAACCGTGCCCTCACCGGGGGTGAAATCGAACAGGATGCGCCCCGGTTCGGCCTGCACCACCTGCGCCCGCCCGTCCAGCGTCAGCGTGCCATTGCCTTGATATGTCAGCACATAGCGCCCGGCCACACCCATCGCATCTTCGGGCAGGTCGGTCAGGATCAGGGTGGCGATGCCGGTCAGTTCGGCAGGCAGGCGCGTGGGCCAGCCATCGGGGGACAGCGCGCCCGCGCGGGCCAGATCGTCATGGCCCCACCCCCCCCATTGCCCCGGCAAATGCCCCACCCAAGGCCGCGCGGTTTTCATCAGGTTCAGGAAGGGCTGCTGCACGGACCAGTCGTTGATGCCCGCAAGGTTCATCGATAGGTGCTGATTGGTGATCGGCGCAAAGGCAGGAAAGGCCGGGTCATTGGTGGCATCGGATGGCGCGGCAACATTCGCAGTGTCCACAGCAACAGGTTCGGGTGTGGAATTGATTTCTGCGGTTTTGCCCGCTGCGGGCACATAGGATTGCAGGCTGTCCCAAGCGATCTGCTGCAATACCCGCGCCTGATCGTCGTTGATCACCGCATCGCGCGATGTCCATGCCCGCGTCAGTTTCGCAGGCAGACCAACCGGGCTTTGACCCGAAATTGCGCCCGCATGCAGCATCGCCAGAAAATACAGCCCCTTGCCGTTGGGGTGGATGTCATCGACGAATATCTCTTGAATCGTCGTGATACCCGGCACCGCGCCGTCGCGTATCGCATCGGCCAACCGCCCCATGGCCTGACCTGCGGGGATCAGGTTCACCTGATGCCCCGAAAGATTGGCCGCATCCGTCGCCACGCCTTGCCACAATGGCAGGTCCAGAGCGAGGCGTTCGCGCCACGGAAGGCCTGCGTCCGGGTCGCCTTCGATTACGGCACCGGGGGCAGAGTTCAGGCTTGGCCATGTTTCATAAAGAAAGACGCGGGTGTCTGGGTTCGACTCGACTGCCAGCGCCGTGAACCGGGCGACGTTCCGGACGGTGAAGGAATATTTCACATGGGCCGCAAAGGGTTGCGCCTCGGTCAGGATCAGGACATCGGCGGGGCGGTCTGCAAGGCGGGCGCGGGCGTCGATGCCTTCCGCCTGCGTGGCATGATCCCAGTTATAGGCAAGGCTGGCACCGTTGATGATTTGTGCCTGCACGACCGAGGGCGCGCCTTGCTGTTTCAGCGCCAATTCAACCAGCTCTGGCAGGGTTGGCCCCACCAGCGAATGGCCCACAAAAACCACATCTGCCAAAAGCGACAGAATCCCCATAGCTACCTCACCTGCGCCACTCCGGTGGCAGGATAGCGGGTCACGACCTGCCAGACCACCTTTTGCAGCACAAGCGCCGCTTGCGCCGTCATCGCCTGCGCGGGGCTGCCATCGGCGCGGGTCAGCTGGTGCGGCAGGCGTTCGGGGCTGCGGTGGTACAGAACGGCGTAATGGGTCAGCGCCATCAGATATGCCCCCAGATCGTTGAAGTGAATGGGATCGCCGGGCACGAACAGGTCGTGCCGCGTGGTCAGGCCCGGCACGTCGCCCGCCTCAATGGCGCGCGCGGCTGCGGCCATCACCTGCCCGCCCGGGATAACGTACACAGTGCCGGTGCCGGGCCGTGCCATGGCCGGGCGCAGCAACTGGCCCTCCCACAGGGCGGTCAGATCGGTGTCTGTCCGGGGCAGCCATCCGGTGGGGTCGTCCAGCCGGTGCCATGTTTCATAAAGATAAATCCGTGCGTCGGGGTTGGCCTTGCGGATGCGGTGGGCCCATCTGGCCAAGGCCGCAGGGCTGTCATGCCAGCGGATGGCATCGCGCAGCTCTACCATTTCGGTCAGGATCACGGCATCATACCCGCCTGTGTCGAGTGTGGCGGCGGGCAGGTGTGCGGGATGGGCATTTTCCTGGGCCAAGCCCGGCACGGCCCCCTGCCAGTGGTTTTGCAGGGATGCGCCCCAGCCCAGTTGGCTGGCATGGTCATGCCCCGCCAACTGGGCCAGCATGGCGGGCATATCGCGCCCCACCAGCGAATGGCCCAGATGAAAGCTGCGCAAGGGTACGGTGGGGGCCGGCAGCGGCTCGGCGTAGCGGGCGGAGAAATCCTGTGGCGACAGTGCGGCGGGGGCCAGCATTTGCCGCAAAAGCCAAAGCCCCGTCAGTCCCGCCGCCATCCCCCCGGCCAAGATGCGGTATTTGGTCCACCTCATCCTGTTCGGCCCCCCTGTTTCTTGCCGTCTTATCTGGTATCTCTGCCGCGAAATGACCAGCGGGCTGGATGGAAACAATGACTCATCTTTGGATCAGGGCCGAGCAACGCCCACATGAAGAACGCGTGGGCCTGACGCCCGAGGGCGTGGCCGCACTGATTGCGGCGGGCATCCGGGTGACGGTTGAGCAAAGCCATGTGCGCGCGATCCCGATTGACGGCTATCGCGCGGCTGGGGCCGAAATCGCTGCGGAAAACCTGTGGCCTCAGGCCCCGGCCGACGCGATCATCTTCGGGCTGAAGGAATTGCCCGAGGATGGCACCCCGCTTGGCCATCGCCACATCATGTTCGGCCATGCCTTCAAGGGGCAACCGGCAGGTCAGGTTCTGTTGAAGCGGTTCAAGGCCGGGGGCGGGACGCTGTACGATCTGGAATATCTGGTGAACGAGGACGGTCGCCGGGTGGCGGCGTTCGGCTATTGGGCGGGTTATGCCGGGGCGGCGGTGTCCTTGAAATGCTGGGCCGCGCAGCAGCGCGGCGGCATTGCCGGGCCGGTCGGGGCCTATGCGGGCAAGGCGGCTTTGCTGGCCGATCTGGGTGCGGATCTGGCCGGGCTGGGCCGTCCGCGTGCGATTGTGATCGGGGCGCTGGGCCGGGTGGGCAGCGGTGCGGCCGATCTGTGCGCGGCGATGGGGGTGACGGTGACGAAATGGGATCAGGCCGAAACCGCCAGCGGCGGGCCGTTTCCCGAAGTGTTGCAGCACGAGATTTTCCTGAACTGCATCCTGGCCCGTCCGGGCTGTCCGGTGTTCGTGCCGGCATCCGCAAAGACAGATGCGCGCAAGCTGACGGTGATCGGGGATATTGCCTGTGATCCAAGCTCGGACTTTTCACCGATCAAGGTTTATGACCGGGTGACGGAATGGACCGCGCCCGCGCTGCGGGTGCATGATGCGCCGCCCTTGGATGTGACGGCGATTGATAACCTGCCGTCGATGTTGCCGGTGGAAAGCAGCCAGGATTACGCGGCACAGCTTCTGCCATCTTTGCTCACACTGAGCAGCATCGACTCCGCCGTCTGGGGCCGGGCAAAGGCCGAATTCCAGCGCCATACGACAGGTTCTTAGGGGGAAACCGAACATGACAATCCATTGGTGCGGCACCGGTCTGTCCGCAGTGCCGGGTCTGCGGCGGCTGATCGAGGCCGGATATCCGGTGACAGTGTGGAACCGCACGGTCGACAAGGCCCGCGAGGCTGTGGGCGATCTGACGCAGGACATTCGCCCCTATTCGCTCGAGGCGCTGACGGCGGCGCTGCAGCCGGGCGATGTGGCGATTTCCATGCTGCCCGCCGATCAGCATGTGGCCATCGCCAAAGCCTGCCTGTCCAAGGGCGCGCATTTCGTGTCGTCCAGCTATATCGCGCCCGAGATGCGCGATCTGGACACGGCCTTCCGCGAGGCCGGGCTGATCAGCGTCAACGAGGTGGGTCTGGACCCCGGCATCGACCATCTGATGGCGCATGATCTGGTGGCGCGCTACCGCGCCTCGGCGGCTTATGATCCGGAGAATGTGCTGTCCTTCACGTCTTACTGCGGCGGGGTGCCGAAGGTGGCCAACCCGTTCCGCTACAAGTTCAGCTGGTCGCCGCTGGGTGTGCTGAAGGCGCTGCGCTCGCCCTCGCGCAGCCTGCGGAATTTCAGCGAGCTGCGGGTGGACAGGCCCTGGGATGCAATCACCGCCTATGACGCGCCGCTGCCGGTGCCGGAAAGCTTCGAGGTCTATCCGAACCGCGACTCGCTGCCCTTCCTTGCCGATTACCGCTTTGACCCGGCATGGAAGGTGAAGGACTTCGTGCGCGGCACGATCCGGCTGAACGGCTGGTCGCAGGCCTGGGCCCCGGTCTTTGCCGAGATTGAAACGCTGCAAGGCCCGGCGGGCGATGCGCGGCTGGCGGACATGGCGGCAGGCTTCTGGCGCGACAATGCCTATGGCCCGGATGAGGCTGACCGCGTGATCCTGTTCGTTTCGCTGAAAGCGGAGCGGGACGGGCGCGCGGTGTTCCACGAGACCTGGGCGATGGATGCCTGGGGCGATG
>CAZCFC010000043.1:0-15800 GCA_964497815.1 uncultured Cypionkella sp. | reverse complement strand
CTGATCAATCGGGGTGCCTTCCTGCGTGCCGGAACTGAAATAGAACCCGCGCAAGATCGCGCTGGTCTTGTAGCGAGTTGGTTCAAACACCTGCCGCAGGAACGACTCGATCTCGTCCTTCAAAAGCGCCATCTGCCCCGGCAGGCCAAAGATCGCAATCCGGTTCACCCCATCGGGTTCCTCGGACAGCCGGTCACTCACCTCATCCGACAGCCGGGCCACCAGCGCGTCAAACTCGGCGCCGACGCGGTCATAGGTCTGTTCCTTGCGGCTTTCGGTCTGGAACGTCGCCCCCCAGACCCTTTTGCGCCGACTGGCCGGGAAGCTGCTGAAATATTCACGGAAACCGGCAATCAGATCGGCTTTGGTGAACATCACGTAGACCGGGAAATCGACCTTCAGCGTCTCATGGATTTCCGCCAGCCGCGCCCGAACGGTTTCGGCCTGTGCGGTGATCTTGTCGGGGCTGGCGTTCATCAGGTCGGCCACCGAAAACGCCAGAATGACCCCGTTGATCGGCTGTTTCGGGCGGTTGCGCTTCAACAGCGACAGGAACGCGCTCCACGAAGCCGAGTCCGCCCCTGCATCCGAATCCTGCGTGGTATAGCGCCCCGCCGTGTCGATCAGGATCGCATCTTCAGCGAACCACCAGTCACAATAACGCGTGCCGCCAAAGCCCTGCAACCCGCCCTGCTGTGACCCTTGCCCCGTCAGCGGGAACTTGATCTCGCTGTTGATCAAAGCCGTGGTTTTACCAGAACCGGGTGGGCCGATGATGATATACCAAGGCATATCATAAAGATAAGTCTTTGAATTTCCACTTTTCTTCAGCGTGCCCAGTGCCGCCTGCATCCGGCTGGCCAGCTCTTTGCCGTCCCCCGTCGGCCCCACATCAACCACCAGCGCCTTTTCCAAAGCCTGCTGCCCGCGCCTGCGCAGGATCAGTTTGATCACGCCCCAGACGATCAGGATCACTGCCAGAACGCCGATCATCAGCGCCCGCACCCAAGCCGGATCAAACGGCCGCGCGTCGCCCACCCCGATCAACGGTCCGGCAAACCAGACCACCGCCGAATAGGCCAGAAAGCCGATGACAATCAGCGCAAGTTTCACCCACTTCATTGCAGTGTCTCTTCCCGCTTGATCATGATTTCCACCCGCCGGTTCAGCGCGCGACCCTCATCCGTGGCATTGTCGCCGATCGGGTCGGCCTCGCCCTTGCCTTCCACCACGAAACGGGTGGCGTCGGTGATACTGGCCGCCAGCACATCACGCACGGCCTCGGCCCGCGCCAGTGACAGATCATGGTTGTTCTTGAACCGGCCACGCCCGCTCATTGGCACGTTGTCGGTGTAGCCGAAAATCATCACCGGCCCCGGTTCCGGGTTCAACGTGGCGGCAATCCGGCTGCCCAGATCGTTGAATTCTTTCTTCGTTTCCGCCTTGCCACTGGCAAACAGCGCCGCGTTGTTCACGCGGATAAAGATGAACTCGCCCTTGATGTCCACCTGCACCAGCCCTGACGTGACGTCTTCGGCCAGTCCCGTCTGCAGCCGGTCCAACTGCGTCGATTGCGTCACCTGCTCGACCTCCAGCGGCGTGAACGCCACGGTGCGGACCAACGAAACCTGCGTCGTCGGATGCAACGACAGCAGGCGCTGTGAAACCGCACTTCCTTCGCCCGCGATCATCATCGACAGGCCGAAATAGGCGCCCATCAGCAACAGGCCCAGAACCGAACCGATCACCCAAAGCGGTGTGCCGCCAAAGCGCCGCCGCCCGCCCAACGCCACCGGCTGCCAACGGGGCGAGATGTCTTCATCCGGGCGGTTTTGCACCCGGCGCAACGACTCGTAGATCATCGAACGGATGCGCGCCAATTCCACCGCGCCATTGGGGGCCGACCGGTACTGCCCCTCAAATCCCAGGGACAAGCAGGTCATCGCCAGTTCCAACAGTTGAAACCGCTGCGCCGGGGCCTGCAGCGCCTTTTCCACTTCCTGGAAGAACCCCACGCCCGACGTGCGCCGGTTGAAGAACCGCGCCACCATCGAATATTGCACCCACAAATGCCGGTCGGTGCCGGGGATATTCTGCACGATGTCATCGGCGGTGCCGCACAGCAGATACTTGGCCACCTGCGTTTCATGCGCGTCAATCCCGGCGCTCAGGCAGTTCTGCTCAAACCCCTCGATTTCCCGCGTGACATATTCCATCAGCGGCACGGCTTCCATTTCCACCATCTGTGTGCGCAGACGGCCGAACAGGATCAGCAGATTGGCCGCCGCGGCCAGCATCGGGCTTTTCGGTCCGCCCGCACCCAGTCCCTTGGCCATAAGGGCCTTGCGCAGATCAATCTTTGGCCCGGTGTTGGCGTAATTGGTCGGCTGCGCCGCCGAGGCGTCGGGGAAGAAATTGTCCGGTTGTGCAAAAGCACCGCTGCCCATTGCGGGGCGCTGCGGTGGCTGGCCATAGCCCTGCCCACCAAACTGTTGCCCACCAAAACCGCCCGAAGGCTGCCCCGGCACAGGCGCTGGCGTACCAAAGCCGCCCCCAGATCCTGCCCCAGATCCTGCCCCAGTGCCTCCCCAGGCATCGCCGCCATCGCCACCAAAGCCTTGCGCGGGTTGCTGCCCGAAACCGCCCCCGGGACCAAAGCCGCCAAAGCCGCCGGGTGTTGGCCCGCCTGACCCGGGTCCAACGGGCAGCGCGCCCCCGATGACCGTGGATTGGTTCGGTGTCGGCTGCCTTTTGCCGCCCGGCATTGGCGCAACTCCACCCGGAAACGGCGAGGGCGACCCAAGGCTGCCACCGATGACCGTCTTGTCCTTGTTGTTGCCGCCGCTGCCGTTGCTCATGCCCGCGTCTCCACGATGGCCCAAAGCTCCATCTTCAGGTCAGGCCAGTCACCGGCGAAATGCATGCCGATGGCGGGCGCTGTCGAAAATTCGCGCCACAAGGGCGAGTTCTTTTCGATGATGAAATAAACATTGCGCGATACAGCCCGGATTTGCCGGGGCGGCGTCGGAATATGGATCAGTTCGATCCCGGGCAGGTTGTTGTTCACAATCTCGGCCATCCGGGTGTTCGGCCCCACCTTGCACAACTGCGGGAATTGCTGTTGCACAAGCGTCAGCGCACGGCTGCTCTCTACCTCGATCACGAAGGTCGCGTCGCGGAACAGGTTGCGGTCCGGCACCTGCGCCAGATAGGAATTCTGCCGCACCTGCACCAGTTCCAGCCGCGTCGCCCGGCCGACATCGCGCGACAACAGGCGCTGAATGTCGCGCACCACGGGTTCGATCGAATCCTTCAGGTTGGCGTGATCATAGGCGTCATAGGGCGGGGCCAGCCGCTTGTCCTGATCAAAGGTCCACAGCTCGCCGGAAAACCGCAGCAGTTCTTCGTACAGCCGTTCGGGATGCACATAACGGCTGGCGCGCAGATGGCGCAGCACGTTGATCTGGCGGTTCAGGCACAGCAACATGAAGTAATCCGTTGCCTGCAATCCCCCCGCCGCCGACGGGTCCGAGGCATAGCGGGCCAATGACTCTAGCTTGGTTTCCACCCAGCCGATCACCCGGTCCAGCCATCCCAAAGCCACCGAATGCGCAGAAATGGTCAGCAAAGGCGGCGGAAAGGCGTCGTCCAGAATGACGACGTTGTCGCGCACCTCGACAATCCGCCCTATTTTCAAACATTGATAGCCGGGCTTTGGGGTTGCGCGGATGTCCAATTCCAGCCGCGGTGCCGCAATCTCGATCTGCTGCTCCAATCGCAAGGCGCTGGCGGCATCGGCCACGGTTTCGGCGCCCAGAACATAACGCGTGGCCGCCCCGTCTTCGGTGTCCATTGCCACCTCGCGCCCGTTCATCACCTGATCGGGCAGGGTCAGCCAGATGCCCATGCCATCAGACCCCTCGGGCACCTCGATCGCACGGGGCAGGGGGGATACCGCAGGGGCATCAAACGGCGTGCCATCTGGGAAAATTCCCGACGCGGTGGCCAGTTCCAGCCGCCCCTGTTGCAGCCGGTCCCGGTTCACCCGCATTTCCTCGATGCCCCAGGGATAGGGCGACACATGCCGCGTCCGCGCCTCGATCAGCTTTTCAACGTAACGGTCATTCTGTTGCAGGTGGTGGGGCTGAAGGAACAGCCCTTCCTTCCAAGCAACCTTGCTATACCAAGACATTCTGCCCCCAAATCATCGAAACTGCCCGAACGGGCCCGAAAACACGCAATACTTGCCGCCGGACACAAGACGGCAACACCGGGGAAATCCCATGGGGCAGTCTGCGTCCTCTGCCCCGCCGGATCAAGCGATGTTTCAGCGGCGCTGACTGCGGCAAGCGGTGCAAGAGCCCGGCGCACAGAACGGCACGCCGGGTCATGATTGCGGTCGGATCAGAACGAAAGCCGGATCTGCGCCGTGATGCTGTAGCTGTCGCTGACGTTCGGGCCAAAGCGGGCATCGGCCCGGACGTTGGCGTTCAACTGCTTTGCTCCACCCGGACCCTTGTCAAGGATCTTGACAAAGTTCACGCCCATGGACGCCTCGGCAAAGCCGCCGATGCTGCCGATGCTGATCGGTTCCGCGCCCGACAAAACCGCGTTGTCATAGCTGGCCGACCGTTCGCCGCCAAAGTCCTGATAGTAATTGCCGCTGACAAAGGTGGTGGTGGCCGAGGTGCCTTCCGGGTCGATCCGGGTCTTGGCCAACGTGCCGCCAAGAAAGCCCACCACGGTGTTGTAACCGTCAATCGTCAGCGTCTCATCATCCGCCGTCGACAGCGTGCCCATATCATCCAAAGTCAACATGTTGCCGCTGACCGTGGTGTAGTTGAACCCGATGGTCGGAACAAAGTTGATGCCCTTTTCTTCATTCAGATCAAAGCGATAGTTGAACCGCGTGCCAACGGTGGTCGAATTGGTGGTGTAGTTCAGTCCATCCAGACCCACTTCAAAGCCCGGCAGCGCAGTTTCTTTCAGGTCAAAACTGGTCTGGTCAAATCGCAGTTGCAGATCGCCCGAGAAGCGGTCTTTGCTGCCGGCTGCATAGATGCCCAGATAGCTTTGCCTGAAATTGCTGCCCGAAGTGCCGGTTTGCAGCGCCGGGTTGATCGGGTCCGAGAACACATTCTGGCTGGTCGAGCCTGCGTTATATCCCGCCATCACGCCCAGGGCCCCATCCCAGCCGTCAAAGAACCGGCCATCAAAGCAGCCAACGTCATATCCACCCTGCACGCCCGAGAAGCGCGACGAGATGGTGCTGGTGCTGGAAATGGCGTTGCTGGTCGCGGTGCCTTCCACATTCGCCACCCCGGCCGACGCGCGGAAATAACCGCCATTCGAACAGCCTTCCTCGGCTGCAAGGCCCGACACGAAGGGGCTGGTCGGACGGTTGACGACGGTGCTGATCAGCGATTGCGTCATCGCCGCACTTGCCGCCACACCGCTGACGGCCGGGTTGATCGAACTGACCACCTGCACGTCGTTGCCAGACTGTTGGATGGAATACAGAACCGCACCGCCCACTGGCAGGTCTTGCTGCGTCAAGGTCGCCCCCGCTGCCGCCCCCGAGAACACGATGACCGGTGCCAACAGGACGCCCCCGCCAACAGTATCAAAGTCCAGATGGATTTCGGTCACCCCCACCGCCGCATTGACCCGGTCGGTTGCGCCCGTGCTGAGGTTCAGGTCAAGCTGATACAGTCCGGTGCCGCTGGTGGCCCCGGTGATGGTCAGGATGTCACCCGTAGTGCCATTCGCCATATCCACGGTGCCGTTGTTCACAAAGCTGCCGCCAAGGGCGGTTGCCCCCGAAGATTGCAGGATTGCTCCGTTGGTGAAGGCCCCGGCAATCGTGCTGCCGCTGGTCATGACAAAGGTGCCGCCCACATTGTTCAGCGTCGCCGCCGTCAAAGTCTGCGGCCCCGTCACATTCACCACGCCCCCGGCATTGTTGGTGAAAGCGCCCAGATTGCCATAGCTGGCCAAGGTCACGTTCAGCGTGCCCGCATTGGTGAAGGTCTTTGCGCCACCGTTCAGCGCGCCGGTCACGTTGAACGTGGCGCCTGCGGTGTTGGTTACAACCGTGTTCAGCGTGTCGGCCGCATTCACCGTCGCATCGTTCGACAGCGATGCCGCAGTGGTGACGCCCGATGTGGTCACAGTGCCTGCATTGTTGTCCACCGCGCCCGTCACCGCTGCGCCCGTCAGCGTGGTGGTGCCCGCATCGTTGGTCACACTGGCCGTGGTGCCGCCCGTCACCGTCGCGGTCCCGGTGTTGATCAACGCGCCGGTTGTGGCCGCCGTCGCGTTATAGAAGGCCGCGTTGGTGACGCCCGCCATCGTGCCGGTGTTGGTGACTGTGCCGCCGGTGATCGTCGTGTTCAGGCTGACCGTGCCTGAATTGCCAAAGGTGCCACCGGTGTTGCTCAGCGAGTTGATGGTGCCGGCGTTGGTGCCCGTTGCCGCATTGGTCACCGCGCCTGCCGTGCCGAGGGTGTTGTTGAAGGTGCCGGTGGTGTTGATCACCGTTGCCAGCGTGCCGCCGCTGTTGGTCACCGTGCCGCCGGTGTTGGTGGTGGTGCCGCTGACGATCCCGCCCGGGTTGTTGGTGAATGTGCCACCCGAAACGCCCAACGTGGTGCTGAATGTGCCCGTGTTGGTCACCGCCCCGCCCGAAACTGTCGAAGCCCCGTTGACGGTGCCCGTATTGCCAAAGGTGCCGCCGGTGTTGCTGAGTGATGCAATCGTGCCGCCGTTGGTGCCGGTGGCGGCGTTGGTCACAGCGCCCGCCGCACCGGTGGTGTTGTTGAAGGTGCCAGCGGTGTTTGTCACCGCCGCAAAGGCCCCGCCGTTGTTCGTCACCGTGCCGCCGTTGATGGTGGTGGTGCTTTGGGTCGATCCGCCGACCGCCATCGTCAGGCTGCCCGCGTTGACTGTGGTTGCCCCGCCAAAGTTGTTGGCCGCCGACAGCGTTGCGGCGCTGGTGCCCGCAATCGTCAGGCCTCCCGCCCCAGAGATCACCCCGTCAAGCAGCGAAACACCCGAGTTCAACGTCAGTACCGATCCCGAAGACAGCGCAATCGTCCCGGTGCCGGTGACACGGCCAACGCTTTCATCGCCTCCAGACCGCAGCTCCAATGTGCCGACGTTGGTGATGGCCAGACCCAAGCCAAAGGCGCTGCCGACAGTACTCAGCGTTGTGCCCAAAAGCGTTTCGATATCGGTGGATGCCGTGGCTCCGCCAACGCCATAGGCCAGTGTGCCTGCGTTCACGTTGATTGCGCCGATCTGGCCCACGCTGTCGCCGGTCAGCGTCATCGTCCCGGCGCCCAGTTTGTTCAGTTGGCCCGCTCCGGCGAAAACGCCGCCATAGATGGTCGTGCTGCCGTTGCCGCCCGTCGTCAGCGCAGCATCCAACTGTACCGTACCGGCCGTGCCCGACAGCGCGCCGATTGTTTCGGCCACGTTCACGTCAAGCGTGCCGCCGTTGACGGTGACGCCTGCGGCATCCGACAGGTTTGAGGCCCCGCTCAACGCGACGGTGCCCGCCGATACTGTCGTCGCCCCCGTTACCGCGCCGGTGTTGGTGAAGGTCCCGGTTGCGTTGTGGGTCAGGCTGGCCAAGGTGCCCGCGTTCGAACCCGCCCCCGCCCCGGTGTTGGTCAACGCGACCGCCGTCAGGGTGTTGGTAAAGATGCCTGCGTTGCCCACCGTTCCCATGACACCGTTGTTCTCCACCGTGCCTGCAGCGCCAATGGTGGTCGTTACCGCCACATTGCCGCCAACGCCGACCGTTGTCGTGCCGCCAGTCACGTTCAGCGCGCCCGCGCCCAACACGTCATTGCCGATCGTGCTTGTGCCCAACAGGTTGAAGGCGTTCGCTGTGCCGTTCACCGTCAAGATGGTCCCGCCTGCCAGATTGATCGTGCCGCCTGCGGATTGGTTGATTGACCCGATGGTTTCAGACCCGTTGACGTTGATCACCGACGTGTTCAGGTTCGTCAGCGTGGCGTTGCTGGCCAAGGCCCCGCCGTTGGTGGTGAAAACGCCTGTCACCCCGGTGCCACCCACCGCGATGGCGGCTGTTGTCGCCCCCGCCGCAAAGATCATGGTGCCGCCGTTCGCCGCCATCGTGCCGGTCATCGCGCTGGCACCGGTCAGGGTCGTGGTGTTGCCTGCAAGGCTGATGAACGTTGACGCAGTGCCACCGGTGACATTGCCCGCAAAGCTTGTCGAACCCGGGCCAGCAAGCGCAAGGGTATTTCCCCCCAAAGCCACTGTTCCGCCTGTCACCGACGCGACAGACCCAACAGTCTCGCCTGCCTGAACGTCCAAAGTGGCCCCGTTTGCGATGACCACATCCACCACATCGGCCAGCGCCGCTCCGCCCGACAGCGCCAGGGTTCCGGCGGTAACCGTCATGTCGCCGGTGAACGTGTTTGTCCCCGACAAGGTCAGCGCCCCCGCACCAATTTTCGCAAGCGGGCGCGACACGTCCTCGGAAATAATACCTGACTGCGTTGCCGCTTCCCCCGCCAACACCTCCAGTTGTGTGGTGTTGGAATTCAGGATCAGCGCCGAGCCCTCATTGACGCCATCGGCATAGCTGACAACCGAACCGGTGGTGGTGATGGTGCCGCCAATGGCGCTGGAGTTGCCGATCCGCAGCTTGCCACCACCCGCCACCGTGACGTTGCCGGTGATGGTGCCCGTCACCGTGGTGGTGCCCGTCTGCACCGTGGCGTTTGCACCCGACAGTGTTCCCGAAATCGTGCCGCCATTCAGCGTGGCACCCGTGGTGGTGGCCACAAGCCCGGCAAGGTTCGCTCCTGCTGACTGGGTGAATGTGCCCACGGTCAATATGGCGGCCCCGTTCACGGTGCCGCCAGTCTGCTCCAGCCCGCCCAGGGTGTCGGTTCCGGTCGTGGTCAAGGTGCCGGTTCCAGAAACAGACACCACGTCGTCATCAGCAATCCCGTTGCCGTCATTCGACAGGGTGCCCGCATTGACGGTGATGGTGTTGCCAGCCGTGTTGACGCTGCCCGTGCCGGTCAGGTTCACGATGCCACCCGAAACGGTCAGGCTGGCCGCATTGGTGACTGTGCCAGAAATTCCGGTGGTCCCGCTGGCCGCCGTGATCGCGCCCGCGCCATCCAGCGCACCCGCGATGGTGCCGCCCCCCAGCGCCTGTGCCCCCGCCGATGTCACCGTGGTGCCCGCCGCAATGATCGCAAGGCCCGATTGGCTGAAGGTGGCCGCGTTGATGTCCACCGTGCCCGCCGTTGTGCCGCCAGACTGAGAGAAAGCCCCGCTCAGCGTTTGGACGCCGCTGCCGCCAACGGTGCCGCCGGTCTGCGTCAACGCGGTGTAGCTGTCGGTGCCCGAAGACGTGAACGTGCCGGTGCCCGAAACCGTCACCGTCGTCCCCGCCGCCAGTGCATCGCTGTCGGTCGTCAGGGTGCCGCCCGAAACCCCGCCCGAAACCCCGACCGCAGACGACGCCAGCGCGCCCCCGCCAGTCACGTTCAGCGCGCCCAACGAAACCAGGGTTGGCCCGGCAAAGGTATTCGCCCCGGTCAATGTCACCGTGCCCGCCGTGGTCTTGTTCAATCCGACCGTGCCCCCCAGCACCGCCGCCGCAGTGCCGGCCCGCACGTCAAAATCCGTCGCACTGGTCAGCGTACCCGCGCCATTGATCGCCCCGCCATTCAGAACAACGCCGCCAACCGTGTCATTGACGTTCACATTGACCGTACCGCCATTCACCGACAGGTTCTGCGTACCCGCCAGATTGCTGCCCGCGTTCAGGTTCAGATCCCCGCCATTGACGGTCGTCGCACCCGCCACAGCACCGCCATTGGCAAAGGTTCCGCCCGTCACACTCAGGCTGCCTGTGATCTCGCCGCCGTTCGTGCCCGTTCCGGAAGATGTCACATCGCCATCCACCTGCGCGTCCGCGTTGATGGTCAAGGTTCCGGCGTTGGTAAAGTTTCCGTCCAACACGCCGTCCAGAACAAACACCCCTGCGGCATCGGTCCCTGCATTTCCGGCGATGGATCCATTGGCCCCCACCTGCACCGTGCCCCCGGTCACTGACACGCCCGAAGTGGCCGCCAGATCCCCGTTGACCGTCAAAGTGCCCGCGCTGACCGTCACCGTGGCAACGATCGTACCGTCGTTGGCGCCCAGCGTCGGCTGGTTGCCTGCGCCAGTGTTCAACACCACCGCGCCCGCCAGGGCCGGGGCCGCATCGCCCACCCAGTTCGTGCCAGTCAGGAAATTGCCCGAGGTCGAACCGTCCCAGGTCTGCGCTTCGGCCCCGCCCGCCAATGTCAGCATCGCGCCCGTCGCCAGCACAAACACAAGCTCTGTTGCCCGGCCCATCCGGCACTGACGCAGGCTGCGTTGCCGGATGCCGATCTGGCGGACGGTCGGACGTGCGTCAAGCTGTGTCATTGTCATATTCCTGCAAATATATGGAGGCCGAAAAAAATCCGGCTTGCGAAAAAATTCGGCAAACTATGGCAAGGCTCCACCATTCCGGCAACTGAATTTCGGCAGATTTCGTCCGCCGCGGGCCAGCGCAGCCGAAAAGTGTTCCCTTTGGGCCACGACTGCTGTGATGGTGTGCAATGGTGGAACTGCCACGCGGATAACACAATCCTGACGGGTGCTATGTGCTGGAAAAGCCTGGCGCCGGGGCAAAGCTGCCGCCCCCCGTGCCACAGCCGTGTCATCGCTGCGCCATCGCTGGGCCAAAGTGTCAGGCAAAGGCTTTGCAGCGCCGGAAAGGGGCGGTATACATTGGCATGCGAATGACATTGACCGAGATTTATGACACGAAAGTGGCTGCTGGCACGCTGCGCCCCGATCCCGCGCAACATGCGGTCTTGCCGCATCTGGAACACCTGCGCAGCTGGCTTGAGGCGAACGCAAACCGCAAGATCGGCCTTTTCGCAGGCCTTTTTGCCAAACCGGTCACGCCCCCTTCGGGTCTTTACATCTGGGGCGGTGTCGGGCGCGGCAAGTCGATGCTGATGGATCTGTTCTTTGAACACAGCGCCCTGGTGCAAAAGCGCCGCGTGCACTTTCATGCCTTCATGCAAGACATCCACCGCGGCCTCCACGAGGCCCGCAAGCGCAATGTCGAAGATGCGCTGGCCCCGGTGGCCGAGTCGATCACGCGGGATACGCGCCTGCTGGCCTTTGACGAAATGCAGATCACCGACATCACCGATGCGATGATCGTCGGGCGGCTCTTCGAAAAGCTGCTGGCGGCGGGGGTGGTGATCGTCACCACCTCGAACCGCCCGCCCGAGGACCTGTACAAGACCGGCCTCAATCGTGCGCTGTTCCTGCCGTTTATCGCCATGCTGCGCGAACGGCTGACGGTTCTGGAACTGGAATCTCCCAATGATTATCGTCAGCACCGCCTGACCGGGGCGCAGGTCTATTTCCACCCGGCGGGCAAAGTGCAGGGCGAAATCGCAGCGATCTGGCGCGATCTGACCGGCGGTGCCACAGGCGAACCCCTGCGCCTGCCCGTCAATGGCCGCATCACCGAACTGCCTCGGTTTGCCAACGGCATCGGCCGCGCCACGTTTTGGGAACTGTGCGCCAAACCTCTTGGCCCCGCCGACTACCTTGCCATCGCCAGCGCCCTGCGTGTGTTGATCCTTGAAGACATTCCGCAGCTGTCCGCCAGCAACTACAACGAGGCCAAGCGCTTTGTCATCCTGATCGACGCACTCTATGAGGCCAAGACCAAGCTGATCTGCTCGGCGGCAGACGAACCCGAACGTCTGTACATCGAAGGTTCAGGCAGCTTCGAATTCGAACGCACCGCCAGCCGCCTGCGCGAAATGCAGGGGGCCGACTGGGGCCAGTGACCCCCAAGGCGCGCCCTGAATTTGCGTTCACCTTGTTGCAAATACCCATCTTTGCGCCCGTTGGTACGGACACCGCGTTGCGCGGCATCGCGCATCATCGGCCGCTTCACCCCACCCAGACCTGCCACAACATCCGCAGCGCCAGCCCGGTCGAGGTGATCACCAGCAACGGCTTGATCAGCCGCGCCCCGATCCGCATGGCCAGCCGCGCCCCCAAAGCCGCCCCCGCGATCTGCGCCGCAGCCATGGCCAACCCCAGGGCCCACCACGTCGCCCCGCTGAAGGCGAACACCGCCAACGACCCAAGGTTTGACGCAAAGTTCAGCATCTTGGTATGCGCCGTCGCCTTCAGCACGCCAAACCCCGCCAGCATCACAAAAGCCAGCATGTAAAAACTGCCCGTGCCCGGCCCGAAAAATCCATCGTAAGCCGCGATCATTGGCACGGCGGTAAAAGCAAAGACAGCGGGCTGCATACGCTCCAGTCGCGCCGCGTCGGTCAATCCCGGCTTGAAGGCAAAGAACAGCGCGATGGCCACCAGAACCACCGGCATGATCATCCGCAGCACCTGCGTTGGCACCGCATGCGCCACCAGGGCCCCCGCCGCCCCCGCCGCTGCCGCCACCGCCGCCATGCCCAACTGTTGCATCGGGCGAACATGCCCGGCCCGCGCATAGGTCGCGGCGGCCGTCGCGGCCCCAAAGGTGCCTTGCAGCTTGTTCGTGGCCAAAGCCTCCAGCGGCGACGCCCCGGCCAGCACCAGGGCCGGCACGGTGATCAGGCCGCCCCCGCCCGCAATGGCATCGACAAACCCGGCGACAAAGGCCGCACAGATCAACAACAGGGCTAGATGAGTGGCAACTTCAAACATGCACGACCTCCGGTTCCGGCTGCGTTCTCGGTGGCATTTGGGGCGATGTAAAGTGCCGAAGGCTGCGCGTTGCCACGGCGTCTGACCCTCCGGGGGGAGTATTTGAAAAACAGCAATCACCTTAGGGGAATGTTAACAGTGCAGCAGCCATCTTGTCCGGGCGGTACAGGGAGGAGTCCCGATGACCGCAAACAGCAAGTCGCCCCGGCCGCGTGGAGTTTACGCCCTGCGCACTGGACCGGTGCCGTCGGCCGGGGCGCGCCGGGGGACGCGGAAAATTTTAGGCAAATTGTGCAGATCTCAGATCAAGGCGTTGCAGGACCCGGCCCATGACAGGACCGGCCTTTGCGGCAATACCTGAACCCCATTCAGCAAAGCCGCGCCGGGCATCGTCGCCCAGGGCCTGGCACCTTGTCGGCGTTGCGGGTTGTGAGTCCTGCCACCCCCACATCCTTCAGGCCGCAAAGTCTTCCCGTGCATAGCCCTGCAGATACAGCAGCGCCGTCAGATCGCCGTGGTTCACCCGAATTTCGCATTCTGCCTGCACGCTTGGCTTGGCATGCAGCGCGACGCCGGCCCCAGCCAGCCCCAGCATGCCCAGATCATTGGCGCCATCGCCCACCGCAATCGCATCCGCCGGGGTGATGCCCAAACGTGCAGAAATCTCTTGCAGTGCCTGCACCTTGGCGGCCCGCCCCAAGATCGGATCAGCCACCTTGCCTGTCAACACCCCGCTCGCCACCAGCAATGTGTTCGCCCGGTTCTCGTCAAAACCCAAAACCCCTGCAATCGCCCCGGTAAAGGCCGTGAACCCGCCCGACACCAGTGCCGCATAGGCCCCCTGCGCCTTCATCGTCGCCAGCAACGCAGGCCCCCCCGGCATCAAGGTGATGCGGTCGCGGATCACTCCGGCGATCACACTTTCCGGCAGGCCCGCCAGCAAGCCGACGCGCTCGCGCAGCGCATCCTCAAAGTCCAGCTCTCCGTTCATGGCGCGCGCGGTGATGCCGGCCACATGCGCGCCGACCCCAGCCTCATCAGCCAGCTCGTCAATGCATTCCTGCTGGATCATCGTGCTGTCCATATCCGCGATCAGCAACCGCTTGCGCCGTCCCTCGGCCCGCTGCACCACCAGATCAACGCCGATGCCCTGCAGGCCTGCCCATACCTCCCACCGGTTCGCCGGAACGGCGGGCAAGGCGATCTCGGCCGCCACCCCCGGATCCAGCCAGACCGCATCGCCGCCACCCCAGGCGTTGCGCAGAGATTCGACCGTCACACGGTCCAGCACGGGGCGGTCAGGGTTGGTCAGCAGGGTGGCCACATACATGAGCAAGTTTCCGATAGTGAACGGGCGCGTCGCAATCGCGCGATGATGCGGCGCTTTAGCGTGATTTTCCGGCTTGTGCCAGCCCGCAAGCGCCCGTAATCACAGCGGCGGGACACCCCTCCCCAACGGGGGGCTTATATCTGGAAGGATACCATGTCTGATCTACCCGCACCGGCATTGCGCCCGGCAAATCCGCGCTTTTCCTCTGGCCCCTGCGCCAAGGTTCCCGGTTTCTCCCTTGATATGCTGGCAGATGCGCCCCTTGGCCGCTCGCACCGGGCCGCCGTTGGCAAAGCCAAGCTGAAACAGGCGATTGACCTGACCCGCGACATCCTGAAGGTTCCCGCCGATTACCGTATCGGCATCGTCCCCGGTTCCGATACCGGCGCGGTCGAAATGGCGATGTGGTCGCTGCTGGGTGCCCGCCCGGTTGAGATGCTGGCGTGGGAAAGCTTTGGCGAAGGCTGGATCACGGATGTGGTCAAGCAGTTGAAGCTGAACGCAAAAGTTCAGGTGGCCCCCTATGGCCAGATCGTTGATTTCGCCACAGTCGATTTCAATTCCGACGTGGTGTTCACGTGGAACGGCACCACAAGCGGTTGCCGCCTTCCCAACGCCGATGCCATCCCGGCCGACCGTGCAGGGTTGACCATCTGCGATGCGACCAGCGCCGCCTTTGCCATGGATATGGATTGGGCAAAACTGGATGTGACCACCTTCTCCTGGCAGAAAGTGCTGGGCGGCGAGGGCGCGCATGGGATGATCATCCTGTCGCCCCGCGCGGTAGAACGGTTGGAAAGCTACACCCCCGCATGGCCGCTGCCCAAGATCTTCCGCATGACGTCGAAGGGCAAGTTGATCGAAGGCATCTTCGTCGGGGAAACCATCAACACACCGTCGATGCTGGCGGTCGAAGACTACCTTGTGTCGCTGAAATGGGCGCAATCGGTGGGCGGGCAGGCGGGTCTTGTCGCCCGCGCGGCGGCCAATGCGCAAGTGGTCTGGGATTTCTGCGCTGCCAACCCCTGGCTGCAAAATCTGGCCGAGACGCCTGCCATTGCCTCGACCACCTCGGTCTGCCTGAAATTCAACGACGCCCGCATCAAGGACGGCGAGGCCTTTGCCAAAGCTGTCGCCAAGCGGTTGGAAAAGGCAGGCGTGGCCTATGACATCGGGGCTTACCGCGATGCCCCTGCGGGTCTGCGCATCTGGTGTGGTTCGACGGTGGAAACCGCCGATGTGGCGGCCCTGATGCCGTGGATCGCGCATGCTTTCCATGCGGAAATCGCAGCACAGATTTGACTGGAATGGCGGGGTGAACCCCGCCCTTGCCCACAGGTCGGGGTTCACCCCGGCCACCCCCCAAATCATATGGAGTCCATCATGGCCCCCCGCGTTCTTGTATCCGACGAACTGTCCGAAACCGCCGTTCAAATCTTCCGCGACCGTGGGGTCGAGGTGGATTACATGCCAAAGCTGGGCAAAGACAAAGAGGCGCTTGCCGCGATCATCGACCAGTATGATGGCCTGGCCATCCGCTCGGCCACCAAGGCCACCGAAAAGCTGCTCGAAAAGGCCACCCGCCTGAAAGTGATCGGGCGTGCTGGTATCGGCGTCGATAACGTCGACATTCCGGCGGCGTCGAAAAAAGGCGTGATCGTGATGAACACGCCCTTCGGCAACTCGATCACCACCGCCG
>CAZCFC010000042.1:0-15818 GCA_964497815.1 uncultured Cypionkella sp. | reverse complement strand
AAAACCATGGGCCTGAAGGGCGGCCATGTCTGGGAGCTTGACCTGGACCTGCATGTACCGCAAGAAAATCGCCTTGGCCCCGAGGGCACCGGTTTCCGCACCGCGATGAAAGTGCTGGACAACGGACGCCTTGAAGTGGCCGCAATGTGCATTGGCATCGCCCAGCAAGCCTTTGATCTGGCGGCCGAATGGGCGAAATCGCGCATCATAGGTGGCGAGCCTTTGGCCGCCCGCCAAGGCATCCGCTGGCAGCTTGCCGATATGGCCACCGACCTGCGCGCGGCGCGCCTGTTGGCACTGGAGGCCGCGCGACAACGCCAGAACGGTGAACGCTTTTCCGAAGCCGCCAGCATGGCCAAACTCTACGCCAGCGAGATGGCGCACCGTGTGACCGATGGCGCCCTGCAAATCCACGGTGGGTATGGCTTCACCCGCGATTTCCCGCTTGAGCGCCTGTGCCGCGACGTCCGCATCATGCGGATTTACGAAGGCTCGTCCGAAATTCAACGCAACATCATCGCAGCCCACGCGCTGCACTGAGGTCACCATGAACACCCGCCACAACCTGCGCGACGTCTACCCCGCCACCGGCACCGAGATCACAGCGAAAAGCTGGATGACCGAAGCCCCGATGCGGATGCTGATGAACAACCTGCACCCTGACGTGGCCGAGAACCCGCATGAGCTGGTGGTTTACGGCGGCATTGGCCGGGCGGCACGAACATGGGAGGATTTCGACAAGATCGTTGCCACCCTGAAAACCCTGAACGACGACGAGACGCTTCTGGTGCAATCGGGCAAGCCGGTTGGCGTGTTTCGCACCCACAAGGACGCCCCCCGCGTGCTGATCGCCAACTCCAATCTGGTGCCGCATTGGGCCACGTGGGACCACTTCAACGAGTTGGACAAAAAGGGTCTGGCGATGTACGGCCAGATGACCGCTGGGTCATGGATCTACATCGGCACCCAAGGCATCGTGCAGGGCACATATGAAACCTTTGCCGAGGCGGGCCGTCAGCATTACGATGGCAACCTGACCGGGCGCTGGATTTTGACGGGCGGTCTGGGCGGCATGGGCGGCGCGCAACCCTTGGCGGCGGTGATGGCGGGGGCCTGCTGTCTGGCGGTGGAATGCGACGAGACGCGGATAGATTTTCGTATTCGCACCAGATACTTGGACGCCAAAGCTAAGACTTTGGATGAAGCCCTTGCGCTGATTGATCAATGGACTGCGGCGGGTGAGGCAAAGTCGGTTGGCCTGCTGGGCAATGCGGCGGATGTGTTCCCGGAACTGTTCCGTCGCATGCAGGCAGGCGGGCACAGGCCCGACATGGTCACCGATCAAACCTCGGCCCACGACCCGCTGCATGGCTATCTGCCGCAGGGGTGGAGCGTGGCTGAATGGCGGGCCAAGCAGGAAACCGATCCGAAGTCCGTTGAAAAGGCCGCGCGCGCCAGCATGCGCACCCATGTCGCGGCGATGGTCGATTTCTGGAACGCCGGGGTGCCGACGCTGGATTATGGCAACAACATCCGGCAAGTGGCGCTGGATGAAGGGCTGACCAACGCCTTTGCCTTCCCCGGCTTTGTTCCCGCCTATATTCGTCCGCTGTTTTGCCGCGGCATTGGTCCGTTCCGCTGGGCGGCGCTTTCGGGTGATCCGGCCGATATTCACGCCACCGATGCCGCGATGAAGCTGCTGTTCCCCGACAACAAGCACCTGCACCGCTGGCTGGATATGGCCGCCGAACGCATCGCCTTTCAGGGCCTGCCCGCCCGCATCTGCTGGATCGGGTTGGGGGATAGGCACAAGGCGGGGCTGATGTTCAACGAGATGGTGCGGACGGGCGAACTGAAGGCGCCGGTGGTGATCGGGCGCGATCACCTTGACTCGGGCTCTGTCGCGTCACCGAACCGCGAAACCGAGGCGATGAAGGATGGCTCGGATGCCGTGTCCGACTGGCCGTTGCTGAACGCCCTGCTGAACACCGCAAGCGGGGCGACATGGGTCAGCCTGCACCACGGCGGCGGGGTTGGCATGGGCTTCAGCCAGCACTCTGGCATGGTGATCTGCGCCGATGGCAGCGACGACGCCGCGCGCCGCCTGCACAATGTGCTGTGGAACGACCCGGCGACGGGCGTGATGCGCCACGCCGATGCAGGCTATGACGTTGCGCTTGATTGCGCCCGTGAACATGACCTGCGGTTGCCGGGAATTCTTGGCAACTGATGTCCCACTGGCCTTGATGATACCACAAGCCAAATTCCGCCACACCGCCACCACGAAAGGAAACCTGATGCATTATGCCCCGGGCCGTGAGCCATGCCCCCTTCCCTTCAGCCCGTTCAAGGCCTGCACCGTGCCACGTCCGATCGGCTGGATCTCGACCATCTCGACCGCAGGCGTTGCCAATCTGGCACCCTACAGCCAATGGCAGAACCTGACCTTTGATCCGCCGATGGTGATGTTCGCCGCCAATCAGTATTCGGACGGACGGCGCAAGCATACGGTGATCAACGCCGAAGAAACCGGCTGGTTCGTGTGGAACATGTGCACCTTTGCCCTGAAAGACGCGATGAACATCACGGCGATGGAATGGCCCGAGGGCGTGGACGAATTCACGCAGGCGGGTTTGACACGCGCGGCCTGCATCGACGCCCCCGGCCCGCGCGTTGCCGAAAGCCCGGCGCATTTCGAATGCAGATACCTGTCCACCCATCGGCTGCGCGGCAATTCCGGCCATGGCTGGGTGGATGTGGTCTACGGCGAAGTCGTGCGCATCCACGTCAAGGATGAGGCGCTGACCCCGGCAGGCAAGCTGGATTACAAGTCGATCCAGCCTCTGGCCCGGATGGGCTATTACGACTACACCGCCGTGACCGACACCTTCGAGATGCGGATACCGGGCGCAACCGGGGTGGCGGCTGATGGGTTAGAGGGGAAATCCTGATCCGGCGCTAATCCGCGCGCCCTACCCGGCCACGCGCGGATTTTTTCCGGCCCCGTCAATCCAGATCGGGTTTGACCACGCGCGTTTGCCGGCCGCATCAATCACCGACACCCGCACCCAAGGCGAGTTGTTCAGCCGCGCCAGCGGCACTTCGGTGCGTGTCATCGAGTGGCCATGCACCCCCTTGGCCCCGGTGCCATGGCCAATTGCAATCACCGACGACACGGCACTGCTTTCCACCACCACCTTGTCGCCCTCGATCCGCACATCGCGCAATTCCGGGCCTTGACTGGAATAGAAATGCCCGGCCTTCAGCGCTGCCAGCAACGCCTGGGGGTCGTTCGTTTCAGACTTTACCATCACCCAGCCGCCGAAATGGTCGGGCTCCGAGAAATGCGCGTCATCGGTTGCGATCAGGGTCAGGCGGCGGCCCTCGGTCAACAACAGGTCCGCAATGCCAAAACCATCCGCCCGATCACAGCCCAGATCACAACCGGTGTTGTAAATCTCGACGGCATGGGCGGCGGTGATGCTGCGCGCATCGGCCAAAGTCAGGCCAGACCACTGCGGATGCGCAATGGCCACAAAAGCCCCCGCCGCCACCGCGCGCGCAGCCACGTCCGGCCCGGTTTCCTGCCCGGGCACCGGCACGAAATTCGGGCTGTTCGAGGGCGCGAAATCGGCGGGCAAACCTACGGCCAGAATATGCCACAACTCGCCGTTGGCCATGGCGCCGGAATGCAGCTCGGCGCCCAGAATGGTGGTGAACCCCGCGTCGCGCATCGGCACCGTATCGACAATCGGATAGCCCCACAGCCCCACGAAATGATCGGTCAGGGCAATGAAATCATAGCCCTCGGCCTTGTAGCGCCGACACACTTCTTCGGGCGACAACACCCCATCGGACCTTGTGGAATGGGTGTGCAGGTTGCCGCGCCAAAAGCGGCCGGGGGCGGTAAAGGCAGGCAGGCGCATGGCGATTCCTTGGGGCTGCGACAGATCACGCCAGTCTAATCACTGGGTTGTGACAGTCCAGCCTCTCCCCTCGCGGCGCGAATGGCTTTGTGTTAGACGCGGGTCTGCAACGGCAATCGGGGGACGGCCATGTCGCGGATGGATCAGGTGGACGACACGACGGGCTGCGCCGCCTTGTCCGCCGATGAGATGGGCGAACGTGCGGCCGAAGCTGCGGCGTTCCTCAAGGCGCTGTCGCATGAAGGGCGGCTGATGATCCTGTGCCATCTGTCCTCGGGCGAAAAGACGGTGACCGAACTGGAGGACCGTCTGGGCGCTCGTCAGGCGGCGGTCAGCCAGCAACTGGCGCGGCTGCGGTCCGAAGGCCTGGTGCATGCCCGCCGTGACGGCAAAGCCATTCACTACTCGATCAAAGACCCCAAGGCGGGGGCCATCATGGCACTGGTCTACGAGATGTTCTGCGGACCCCAAGCCCCCGGCCACGCCCTGCCCGCCCCCAACGCTTAACCGCGGCCCAGATAGGGCATGTCGCGCGCCATGATCGTGATGAATGGCACGTTCACCGACAAGGGCAGCGACGCCATGTGCAGCACGGCATCGGCCACATGCGCCACATCCATCACCGGCTCTGTCGCGATCTGGCCATTGGCCTGCGGAACACCCGTGGTAAACTTGGCCGCCATATCGGTCAGTGCATTGCCGATGTCGATCTGACCGCAGGCGATGTTGAACGCCCGCCCGTCCAGCCCCAGCGTCCGCGTCAGCCCCGTCACCGCATGTTTCGACATGGTGTAGGGGGCAGATCCGGGTCGTGGCGCATGGGCGGAAATAGAGCCGTTGTTGATGATGCGCCCGCCCTGCGGGTCTTGATGCCGCATCAGGCCAAAGGCGGCACGGGCGCATAGAAACATGCCGTTGATATTCGCGTTGCTGACGGCAAGCCACTGTTCCACCGGAATTTCGTCAATCGGGGCGGCGGGGGCCGACATGCCGGCATTGTTGAACAGAACGTCCAGCCGCCCCCATTGTGCCGCGATCTGCGCAAAAGCCGCGTCAACCTGGGCCGGATTGCCCACATCGGCGGCAAGGATAAGCGCCTCTGCCCCGGCCGCCGTTTCCTGCAATGGCGCCGACCTGCGGCCCATCAGCGCCACCTTCCAGCCCGCCGCCATGAAGGCCCGCGCGGTGGCCCGCCCGATGCCAGAACCTGCGCCGGTGATCAGGATTTTTGGGGATGACATGGGCGGCCTCACAAGATTGCGTCTGACCAGACCATGCCGGGACCCACAGCCAAGGGCAAGTCCGCAGCCGCCCCGCGCGCATCGAAACCGCCCGCAGGCCCTGCGGATACGAATCAGCTTTCAGCCCCATGACCGCGATGTCATCGCGCTGATCTGTGAACAGGGGCGCTCATGGCACCGCTTCCCGACGTGGCGCAAATCACCAAAGTCCGGCCCAGACCGAGATCAGCGCCGCTCGTGGGCAGACTGCGCCAATTCTGACGCCCGCAAGGATGACCCCCAGACCCCGCGGGAAATCATCGACATCCTGCGGATGGCCTTTGAAGTTCCCGGAATGCCAACGACACCAAGGGAAACCGACATTCCAGACCCGATCCGGAAAGCAGAATGGGGGATGGCAGCGGGCCAACATCGCCACCGATCAACCGGTTGCAGTTGTTGTCTTTATCTTTGAAGTCATGGTGCCCCCATCAGGATTCGAACCCGAGACCCCCTGATTACAAATCAGGTGCTCTACCAGCTGAGCTATAAGGGCAGTGACGCAGAAATAGCGAGAGCGGGCGCGGTGTGCAAGGGGTCAGCTGCTGCGACTTGCGCGGGCAAGCAATGCCACCGCCGCAAGACCCATTGCCACCACCACCAAAGCTGCGGGGGCGGCCTGACCAAGATGCTCCAGACTTGCCAGTTCATACACCCGCGTTGACAGCGTGTTGAAGTTGAACGGCCGCAACAGCAGTGTCGCCGGCAGTTCCTTGACGCAATCGACAAACACCACCAGCAGGGCCGACGCGACCGAGCCGCGCATCAGCGGCAGATAAACCGCCGTCAGCGTGCCCCCCGCCCCGCGCCCCAAAGACCGCGCGGCCATCGGCAAAGACGGCGAAATCCGCCCGAACGCAGCGTCAATCGCGCCCTGAGCGATGCCGAAAAAACGCACGGCATAAGCCAGCACAATCGCCGCCGCCGTGCCCGTCAGCATCAGCCCCGGATCATATCCCGTCAGCGCCAGCACCGCATCGGCCACCTTGTGATCCAGCGCCGCCAGCGGCACCAACAGCCCCACCGCCAACACCGCCCCCGGTGCCGCATAGCCCAGCGTGGTGACAGGCAGCACCAGCCGCGCCAGCCTGCGCCCCGCCATCCGCACGCCGTAGACCAGAAACAGCGCCGCCAGCACCGTCAGCACCGCGGCAACTCCGCCCACCAATGCGGTGTTCAGTGCCGCCTGCGCCAGCCCCGGTTCCAACCACACCGCCGGGTTGGAAAACGCGTGCCACCCCATCACGGCAACAGGCAGTACAAAGCCCATGGCAAAGGGCACAAGACAAAACCCCAGCGCAATCAATCCCTTGATCCCCGGCAGCGGCCGCGGTTCAACCGGACGCGTGGCGCGGCTGGCACTGTGAAAGCGGGCGTTGCGCCGCGAGGACCGCTCTATCCCCAGCAGCACCAGAATAAGCGTCAGGATAACGCCCGCAATCTGCGCCGCCCCCCCGGCGTTGTTGCCGTTCAGCCAGGTGGAAAAAACCCCCGTCGTCAGCGTCTGCACCCCGAAATAGGCGACTGTGCCGTAGTCGGCCACTGTCTCCATCATCGCAAGCGCCACCCCCGCCGCTATCGCCGGACGCACCAGCGGCAGCCCCAGCCGCCAGAACATCCCCCATGGCCCAAGCCCCAATGACCGCGCCACCTCATAAGAGGCGCCCGATTGCTCGCGCAGGGCAGACCGCGTCAACAGGTAGACATAGGGGTACAGCGCCGCCGATAGCACCAGCACCGCCGCCCACTCTGACCGGATCTCGGGGAACCAGTAGTCGCGCGCATCCGTCCAGCCCATGCCGCCCCGCAATGCGGTTTGCAGCGGCCCGGCGTAATCCAGAAAATCAACCAGCGCATAGGCCCCGACATAGGCCGGGATCGCCAATGGAAACAGCAGCGCGTATTCCAGCACCCGACTGCCGCGAAAGCGGTACATCGTCACCAGCCAGGCCGCCCCCGCCCCCATCGCCGCCGTCAGAATTCCCACGCCCAGCATCAGCCGCAACGTGGCCGTGAAATAGCGCGGCAGCACCGTCGCCACCAGATGCGGCCAGATATTCTCGGTCGGATGAAAGGCGATCCACAGCACCGCCAGCATCGGGGCCAGCACAACCGCCGCAATGATCAAGGCCCCCAAAGACCAGCCATCCAGCCGCCAAAAAGCGGGGCGCAGGTTTATCTGACTGTTTTGCTTGGTCAACATGACCGGTGGCTTACAGGAAAGCGGTTCCCCTGTCCAGAAAACCCACTATATTGGCGACAACCAAAAACAGCAGGCAGGCCTGAACCTTATGCGGATCGTCTATCACCTTGGGGCGCATTTCACCGATGAAGAGCGCCTGTTGAAATGCCTGCTGAAGAACCGCACGGTTCTGGCGCAACATGGGGTGGTGGTGCCGGGGCCCAAGCGCTATCGCAACCTTCTGCGTGACGCGGCGGTGCAACTGAAGGGTCAGGCGGCCACGCGCGACACTCAGGCGCTGTTGCTGGATCAGATCATGGAAGAGGATGTGGCCGACCGTCTTTTCCTGTCATGGGACAGCTTTCTCAGCCTGCCGCAATGGGTGCTGAAAGACACGCTTTACCCGGCGGCAGGCGACCGCGTACGCGCCTTCAGCCAGATCTTCCCCGAAATCGAGGCCGAATTTCATCTTGCCATCCGAAACCCGGCCACCTTCCTGCCAGCCCTGTTTGAACGGCACAAATCCAAGGATTACAAAGAGTTTCTTGCCGGTGCCGATCCTTTGAACCTGCGCTGGTCTGATGTGATCGAACGCATCGTCAACGCCAATCCCGACACGCCGCTGACGATCTGGTGCGATGAGGACACGCCGCTGATCTGGCCCGAGGTGCTGCGTGCCGTGGCGGGCCTGCCAGAAGACGCCGTGCTGGACGGCGAAGGCGATCTGCTGATGACGCTGATGTCGGGCGACGGCCATGGCCGCATGCTGGCCTATCTGGAAAGCCACCCGCCCGCAAACTTCATGCAGCGCCGCAAGATCGTTTCGGCGTTCCTTGACAAGTTCGCCCTGCCAGAGCGCATTGAAATTCAAGTGGAAATGCCGGGATGGACGGCCGAATACGCCGAAGAGCTGACCGCGCGCTATGACCAGGATGTCGCCCGCATTGCGGGTATGGGCGATGTGACCTTCATCGCGCCGTAAGGCAGCCGATGGCTGCGCCCCATGCCTTGCGCCCCCGCCCCGGAACCAGGACCGGGGGCGCAAAGGTTCAGTTCATGCCCAAGGCGGCCTTGTACATGTCCATAATCGCCTCTTCCTCCGAGATTTCGTCGGGCTTGCGCTTGCGCAGCGCGATGATCTTGCGCATCACCTTGGTGTCATAGCCCCGGCCCTTGGCCTCGGCGAACAGCTCTTTTTCCTGCTCGGACAGGTCGCGCTTTTCGGCGGCCAACTGCTCGGCACGCTCGATGAACTGGCGCAATTCATCGGCGGTCACGCTATAGGCGTCGGGGGCATTGCTCATTTCGGCCTCACTTGATCTGTGGAAACAAGGCTACCTAACCGCCGCGCCCGCAAGGTTCAAGCGGGTGCTTGCCAGCGCACGGCAAAAGCGGGTAAGCGCCAAGCGGATAAAGGAGACGGCCATGGAATACATGATCTGGATCGGGGCGGCGCTGACGGGTCTGGGCCTGTTGGGCCTGATGTGGTGCATCTACAGCGTGGTGCAAAAACGCCGCGCGGGCCTGCCAGAGGCGGACATGCGCGCAGCATTGCAAAAGGTGGTGGTGCTGAACATGGTGGCGCTGGCCGTGTCATTTCTGGGGCTGATGCTTGTCGTGGCCGGCGTCATCCTGGCCTGAGCCATCCCCGGAACACCGGTCTGCACACATGCAGCGGGTCCAACTGCAGCGGGTTCGCGTCAGGCGCGGTTCAGCGCAGAAAAATCCCGCCCCTCGGTGATCAGACGATCAAACAAGGGGTCAGGCGCATAAATCTGCGGCGCCACCTCGGCCCGGCGGCGCAAATCCGCCCGCACCACCAGCAATCCGCGCTTGTCGGCCTGAAACATCGGCCCGCCCTGCCAACGCGGAAACAGCCCGCCCATCACCGCCACCGCATCCACATCCAGAGGCCTGCGCGCCACCGCTTCGGACACCAGCCGCGCGCCCTGATTTGCCATGGCCGAAAGACAAGCCGACAGCACCTGATCCGTTTCGGGGGGGGCGGGCGGCAGGGCGGCCTTTTCGCCCACGCCCAACCCGTACGAGGCCAAAGCCGCCGCAATCACCGGGCGCGACAGCCCCTGCGCCTCCAGACCGGCAATCGCCGCCGACAGTGCCGCGCGCAAGCGGCGGTCGATCGCCCCCCCCGCCCCGGTGAACAGCAGCTTCCAGCCCAGCCGCCGCGCCAAGGCCACCGCCATGACCCGCAGCCCGGCATCGGCCCCTGCCCCTGCCGCCAGTTCCGCCGCCATCCCCGCCGCCATCGCCGGCTGCAGCGCCACACGGCCCGCCGCCCCCCGCGCAGGCAGCGCCCCCAAAGCGATGGCGCGCCCAAGGTCTGGCGCAAAGCCGCCATCGGCGGACAGCGGCACCGCGTCGGGCGCGGTCAGGATCAGGTCAGCCCCCACCACGGCCTCTGGTGCCATGGTCGAGGTCAGCCTGGCCCAATCGGCATCCCGCGCCGCCGCCGTCAAGCGCCGCTCCACCACCGCCAATTCCTGCCGGGCCGCGATTTTTTCCAGCGTCGGCACCAGAATCTCGCGCCGGGGTTCCACCAGCGTTACCCGCAGCCCTGCCCCCAACGCCTGCACCACCACATCGGCGGCCAGATCGCCTCCGCCCCAAATTCCAAGATGGGACAGTTTGGCAGGGGCAAGGGCCGCCAGATCGGCAGGCGGGAACAGGGCGCGGCGCTCGGCCATGAACGCATGCCGCAGACCCGCCGCTTCGGGCATCTGCGCCACTTCGTCAAAGGCGGCACGCTCATAGGCAAGCCCTTGATCCAGCGGCAAAAGCTGCGCCGCTTCAACGCAGTCGATGACCCGCCGCGGTGCCGGCAACCGCGCCCCGGCATAGGCCTTGCGCGCCGCCGCAATCGCGGCCTGATAGGCCACCCCATCCCGCAGGCCATCGCGGCGCTCGCTGCTGCGTTGCGGCTTGCCCGCCGCCGCCAGCGTCAAGGCCACCCCACAGGCCGCATCGCGCAGCCCCGTGGCCACGACCTGATCGACCAAACCGATCGCCAACGCCTGAGTGGCCGATAAAGGCGCGGTTTCCAGCAGCATCTTCAGCGCCGCCTGCGCCCCCACGATGCGCGGCAAACGCTGCGTGCCCCCGGCACTGGGCAGACTGCCAAGGCTGACCTCGGGCAGACCCAGATACGCCTTTTCATCCGCAACCCGGCCATGCGCGGCCAAGGCCAATTCAAGCCCGCCGCCCACGGCATTGCCGTTGATCGCCACGACAACCGGTTTGGGAAAGGTTTCGATCACATCGCACAACAGCGCCAAACCAAGGCCCGCATCCTTGCGGCCCAGTTCGGCCATGTCGGCCCCTGCCGAAAACTGCGCCAGATCAGATGCAATCACAATGGCTTGCACGTCAGGGTCAGCGGCCGCCGCCAGCCCGTCCAACAGCGCCTGACGCAGATCGGCCGACAGCGCATTCACCGGGCGGTGCGTCAGCGCCAGCACAAGCACCGCACCCTGCCGGGCGATCTGCACCAAAGCCCCCGCCGCCTTGCCGTCCGCCGCCTTGCCGTCCGCCGCTTTGTCACTCATTCCCGACCCAACCTGACCGCCCCCACCCGTTGACGGCCATTAAGCTGCGCCCAAACCGGCTTGGCAATCCCGCATAAAGCCTGCAAGCGGCGCTTGGCGCAGCAAAGGCGGGGTCAGACCGGCATATTATCGAAATCGGCCTCGATTTCGGTATCTGCGGCCCGCAAGTCCGCCTCGGCGGTGCTTCGGCCGGGCAGCACCTGCGTCAGCGCCTGCATTTCGGCAAACAACAGCCGCAAACCGCTTGCCTGCCCCATCATCGCCGCTTCGGTCATCTCGCCCGCAAGATGCGCCATTGCGTCCAGCCCGGTGTGCTGTCTCATCTCGGTCCCCCTCATGGTGCGCAGGTCCGGCAAAACGGCGTGTAGGGCAGCACGTTCAGCCGCTCATCGCCAATCTCGGCCCCGCATTTTGCACAAAATCCGTATTCACCCTCGGCAATCCGCGCCAAGGCCGCCTCGATCTTGCGGATCTCCTGTTGCCCGCTGATGCCCATGCCTTCCAGCACCTCATCGCCCTCGCGCTCGGTCGCAAGGTCCTCCCAGTCTTGTGACTGGTGCGAATCCAGCTCGGCCTCGATGCCTTGCAACCGGCCCTTCAGGTCGGCAAGTCGGGTCTCAAGCTGAAGTTTGCGTGTGGCGTGGGCGATCATCGGCGGCCTCCTGTTACCCCATTACCCTAGCCCCGGCAGGCGTGCCGGGCCTTGACCCAAATCAAGCTGGCTGCAAACAATACATCCACACGTTGAAATGTGTTGTCCGTGCCGCTATCTGGGATACACTGCCACTCAACAAGAGAGGTCCGCCATGCACCCAGACGTTCATGCGTTCTTTGATGAGGCCACCAACACCATCACCTATCTGGTGCGCGAACCGCAGGGGCGGGCCTGCGCGGTGATCGATTCCGTGCTGGATTTCGACTATGCCTCGGGCCGCACCGATACCCGCTCGGCCGATGCGGTGATTGCCTTTATCCGGGCGCAAGACCTTGATCTGCAATGGGTTCTGGAAACCCATGTCCATGCCGACCACCTGTCGGCCGCGCCCTATATCCAAGAGGCGCTGGGGGGGCAGATCGGCATCGGCGACCGGATCACCGTGGTGCAGGAAACCTTCGGCAAGGTGTTCAACGAAGGCACCCGCTTTGCCCGCGACGGCAGCCAGTTCGACCGGCTGTTCCGCGATGGCGATGCGCTGATGATCGGGCAGATGCGCGTCGATGTGATGCACACACCCGGCCACACTCCCGCCTGCCTGACCTATGTGATCGGCGATGCGGCCTTTGTGGGTGACACCCTGTTCATGCCAGATTTCGGCACCGCACGCTGCGATTTTCCGGGCGGCTCGGCTGACGTGATGTATGCTTCGGTGCAACGCATTCTGGCCCTGCCCGATGCCACCCGCATCTTCGTCGGCCATGATTACAAAGCGCCGGGGCGGACCGACTATGCCTGGGAATCGACCGTGGGGGCGCAAAAGGCGCAGAACATCCACATTTCCGGTCGCAGTCAGGCCGATTTCGTGGCGCTGCGTCAGGCGCGGGATGCCACGCTGGCGATGCCACGCCTGATCGTGCCGTCGCTGCAGATCAACATGCGCGCGGGCCACTTGCCAGAACCCGAAGACAACGGCACCCGTTATCTGAAAGTGCCCATCAACGGGCTGTGATGCACAGCCATGGCGCAGATTGCACGGCGTGACGAAACCGCGCTACAGATGGCCCGGGGCCGCACAACCGCCCCCTGAAGCAAAGGACAACGCATGAACCCGGATTGGATATGGGGCTTTGTGGGCGGGCTGATGATTGGGCTGGCGGGGGCCGCCTTTCTGTTGATAAACGGCCGCGTCATGGGAGTTTCGGGCATCTATGCCGGGCTGATCGACCGCAGCGGGTGGTCCAGTTGGGCCGAGCGTCTGGCCTTTGTGACCGGACTTGTGGCAATGCCGTGGCTGCTGTCCGGCGTCATCAGCGCGCAAACCCACCTTACCGGCAATTGGGCAGTGATCATCGCGGGCGGGCTGCTGGTCGGGTTGGGCACGCGGCTGGCCAATGGCTGCACGTCGGGGCATGGGGTATGCGGCATTTCGCGGCTGTCGCTGCGCGCAATCGTGGCCACGGTGTTCTACATTCTGGCCGGCGGCGTCACCATGGCCTTGCTGCGTCATGTGCTGGGGGTGATCTGAGATGCGGCGTGCGATATTTTCCCTGCTGGCAGGGGCGCTGTTCGGCGCAGGCCTGCTGATTTCGGGCATGACCGACACACTCAAGGTTCAGGCCTGGCTGGATGTGTTTGGCGCCTGGGATGCCACCTTGGCCTTTGTGATGGGCGGTGCAATCCTGCCGATGGCTGTGGCGTGGCAAATCGCCGCCCGACGCACCGCACCTGTGCTGGGCGGCAGCTTTCCCTAGCCACCCAAACGCGAGGTCGGTCCCAATCTGGTGATCGGGTCGGTGCTGTTCGGCATGGGGTGGGCGCTGGCGGGCCTGTGCCCCGGCCCGGCGCTGGCCTCGATCGGCTACGGCGGTTGGGGCGGTCTGGTCTTTCTTCTTGCGATGTCGGCGGGTATGCTGGCGGCACCAACGTTGCGCGCCCGGATTGATGGCGCATCCCCACTTGCCACCCATAGGAGCAATATGGATATCCGTGCCCTGACCCCGACCTATGCCGTCTCGCCCCAGATTGATCTGTCCGATTTGCCCGCGATCAAGGCCGCAGGCTTTACCACTGTCATCGACAATCGCCCTGATGCCGAGATTCCCCCGCATCTGCACACCGCGCCCATGCGCGCGGCAGCCGAAGCCTTGGGTCTGCGGTTCGTCGCCAACCCGGTGATCGGGGGGGCGTTGACGATGGAAAACGTGACCACGCAGGCGCAGGCCGTGGCCGACGCCGGCGGCCCGGTGTTCGCCTATTGCGCCAGTGGCAACCGTTGCTCTGTGGTTTGGGCGCTGATGAACGCCAAAGACCGCCCTGCCGACGAACTGATCGGCATTCCGGCGCAATATGGTTATAATCTGGGCCATCTGCGCGACCAGATAGAGGCATTGGCAAAGGGCTGATCGCCAGATTTGCCGGTCAGAATTCGGCCGGCATGAAATCGCCGCCCATCGCGCAGATGCGAAGGGGGTCTGCGGTGCGGATCTTTTGATCATCCCCTGATGCACCCTAGGCGGACTGGCGCAGCGGTTCGGGCAGCTGTGCCATTTGCACGACCTGAACCGGCGTCGCTGATCTTGCCAAGATCGGTGACAGTCGGATCGCCCGCATTCCGCGGTTCTGGCCAAGCTTGCCTTCCGCCACCTTGCGCCCGTCAATGCCCTCAAAGCTGATCTGATCAAGCCCCGCGCGCGACAACGACAGCACCTCACCGACGCGCAGGCCCATCACGCGCGACAAGGGCATCGACAGCCGCGCCAACACCGCGTCCAGACGGCAATCTGCCGCCTCAACCTGTTCGGCAAGCGCCGCGCTGAAGGCGGGGCCCAGATCGGCCTCATCCTCGGCCAGACCGCTGCGCAGATGCGGCAGCGCCCCCCGCCCCTCGGCCGGAAGGGCCAGCAGCACCGACCCGCTGCGCGCCCCGTTGGCCAAAGACACCTCGGCGTTCAACACGCGGTAGCTGGTATCTTCCAGCAACAACCCCAAGGGGCGCGGATCATCCAGAAAGGAGGCATAGCGAAAGCCGCCTGCCCAAATCAGATCGGCCTCTTGCGCCAGCCCCACCTCAAGCCCGGCCAATGCATGATCAATCATCCCGGCCACCATGGCCGCATCGGTGCGCGTGGGTTTGCGGGGCGCCGAGGCCGCTTCGGCCACTTTACCAATCGTCAGCGTTTCGATCATTCCCGACAGCACCGGGGCCGAGATGGCCAGCAGGCCAAGCCCGTCTTTCGGGCCTTCCAGCACGATGATCAGCGCAAGGTCGGGGGGCAGTTCCAGCAATTCGGGCAAAGACCGCCGATCCAGCGCAAGCCGCGTCACCTCAAGCGGCAGTTTCAGATCATCACGTGCCGCCCGCGCCAAGGCCAGCCGCCAACCGCGATCTGCCCCCGGACCGCCTTCGGCCAGAACCGCGCGCCCCGCCAGAACCTTGCGCCGTATCACCCCGACTTGCCCGTCCGCCATGCCAAGCCCCTTTGCTTTGTTGCCTCAAGGCTACGCGCAAGCCCTTACCAAAGCGTTGACATCCGCAGCCCGAAAGCACCTCAGGTTTCGAATAAATCAAAAATCGCCGCCCGGCGGGTGCTTTCGGTGTGGCCATTGCCCTTCCGGGCGGTCCCGGCTTACCCCGGCTGTTTGTCCAGACGCAGCGGCAGCGTCACACGAAACGCCGCCCCCTTCTGCCCCGGCAGATATGACACGGTGCCGCCAAGATTGGCCATCACCTCGCGGCAGATCGCAAGGCCAAGCCCGGCCCCCCCCGCCCGGGTCTGGTCGGTCAGCCGCGCAAATTTCTCAAATATAAGGCCCTGTGATTCCTTGGGAATCCCTGAACCGTTGTCGATGAAATCGACCACGATCCGCCCCGATTTCTGCCGCACCGCAATGCGCAGCACCGGGTTGGCCGCATCACAATACTTGCGGGCGTTCGAAATCAGGTTGATGAAGACCTGCACCACCCGGTCGGCATCGGTGCGCAGGTGGATCGCCTCGGACATGTAATCGCGCTGAATGTCGAAATGGCGTTCGGGCCGGGTCTGGCTGGCGGCCGCCAACGCCTGATCAATCATCTGCCCCAGATTGGCCAGCCCCAGATTAAGCTGCACCGAACCGTTTTCCAGCACCGACAGATCCAGCAGATCATCCAGCAACCGCGTCAGCCGCACCGCCTCATCGTGGATGATGCGACCATATTCGCCCACCATC
>CAZCFC010000041.1:5169-15846 GCA_964497815.1 uncultured Cypionkella sp. | reverse complement strand
CCCTCGGCAAGGATCGGTTCGGGCAGACCGGATTCGATCAGCGTCAGGCTGATTTCATTGCCCGGCGCAAAGCTGACGCTGTCGTAATAGGCGTATTCCTGCAGGTAGTAGACCGCAGCGCCCGCAATCAAAGCAAACATGGTTATCACCAGAGCCGGAATTTTTCCATTCATATCAATGCCAATCCCAGTTGATCACCGGTTTGGCACGCGCCTTGGCCGCAGTCTTGAGTGCCAGAGTGCGCGCCGCAAGTTCGGGCAGCATGCGTTCGTGGGTTTCGACAAAGATGCGGTCAATGCGGTTGGCGACCGGATCCGCCAGAAGCCGCTCCAGCAGGGCCACTTCGGCACCTTCGATGTCGATCTTCAACAGGGCGACATCGCGGTTCAGCCCCTGCAGGAAGGCGGTGAAATCCTTCACCTCGACCTGAATGGCCTGCGTGGGATCGACGTTGCGCTTGTCCACGATCAGCGAGGACGACGTTGTCCGGCGGTCGGGCGCAGTGGCGAAATCACGGTGGCGGTACAGCTGCACATGTCCGGCCTCTGCCCCGGCGGCAGCGGCGATCAGGGTGACATTGGCGTGCCCACCGACGCGCTGTTGCAGCAGGGCAAAGGCGTGGGGATCAGGCTCGAACGCCATCACATCGGCCCCGGTCAGCGCCATGGGCTGTGTGAAGAGGCCCGCGTTGGCCCCCAGATCAATCGCCAGATCGCCGGGGCGCAGCGCGGCCACGGCGGCGTCAAAGGCGGCAAAGGCAGCCTTGCGCGCGCGGGTCTTCTGCCCGGTCAGCTTGCGCCACAGATGCGCCGCCTCGCGATTGATGCGGGACAGGTTCATCAGGACGGCGTCCCGCCCGCGGCGGCGGTGGTCACGAACGCATCGGCGCATTTCTTGGCAAGCGCGCGGACGCGGCCGATGTAGGCCTGACGTTCGGTCACGGAAATCACGCCGCGCGCGTCCAGCAGGTTGAACAGGTGGCTGGCCTTGATGGTCTGATCATAGGCCGGGTGGGCCATGATGATGCGCTTGCCGGATTTCGGGTCTTGCGGGTCAAAGTCCAGCAGGCGCTGACATTCGGCCTCGGCATCCTCGAAATGGCGCAGCAGTTGCGCGGTGTCGGCGCCGTCAAAGTTGTGGCGCGAGTATTCTTCCTCGGTCTGGCGGAAAATATCGCCATAGGTCAGCGGGATCGGCGCGTCAGGATCGTTGAAGGGCATGTCCATGACGTGATCAACACCCAGCACATACATCGCAAGGCGTTCAAGGCCATAGGTCAGCTCGCCGGACACCGGGCGGCAATCATGGCCGCCCACCTGTTGGAAATAGGTGAACTGCGACACTTCCATGCCATCGCACCAGACCTCCCAGCCCAGCCCCCAAGCGCCCAGAGTGGGGCTTTCCCAGTCATCCTCGACAAAGCGGATGTCGTGCAGGGCCATGTCGATGCCGATGGCGGCCAACGACCCCAGATACAGATCTTGCAGGTTCGGCGGCGAAGGTTTGATGATGACCTGATATTGATAATAGTGCTGCAAGCGGTTCGGATTTTCACCATACCGCCCGTCGGTGGGCCGGCGCGACGGCTGCACATAGGCGGCGGCCCAGGGTTTTGAGCCGAGGCTGCGCAACGTGGTGGCCGGGTGGAAGGTGCCTGCCCCCACCTCCATGTCATAGGGCTGCAGGATGGCGCAGCCCTTGGTCGCCCAATAGGATTGCAGCCTCAGGATGATTTCCTGAAACGACCGTGGCGTGGATGCGGCGTCAGCCATGGCAAACCTCTCGAAGGGGCTTTGGAAATGCAGCCCTTCCATAGGCAAGACCCGGCCAAGGGTCAATGCAGCGCAGCATGGGTGTGCCGAAAGGGCGTGGCATCCGCCGAAGGCTCTGTTAGGTTCGCCCAAATTTGCCTGTGGCTGCGGCGCGTGGCAGCCTGACAATGGGGTTAGACCTACGATGAAGTTCCGTGTTCTTGTGTTGGCCGTGCTGGCCGTTCTGGGGCTTGCCCGCATGGTGGCGGCGCAAGATCAGGCGTGGCTGCAGATCGAATCTCAGCCCAGCCTGACCATGGCAGAAGAGCGTGTGCGCGCCTACGCCGCAGTGTTTCCCGATGTTGCGGGATTTCAGGTGCGCAATGGCTGGTATGTCGTGGTTCTGGGCCCGTTTACACCCGAAGCGGCGGCCGGGCGGCTGAACGATCTGAAGCGCGAAAACATGGTCCCGCGCGACAGTTTTGTCACCGACGGGGCCACACATGCGCTGCAATTCTGGCCCGTCGGTCAGTCGGCAGTGCCCGAAGTGGCCCCTGTGATACAGACGCCTTTGGCCGAAGCGTCCGAACCTGCGGTTCCGGTTCTGGCGGATGAAACCCCACAACAGGCAAAGGCGTCCGAGGCCGAACTGTCGCGCGATGACCGCAAGGCCTTGCAGGCGGCGATGGCGTGGTATGGATTTTACAGCGCGGCGATTGACGGGTCTTTCGGTGCGGGCACCCGCAAGTCGATGGCCGCCTGGCAAGACGCGAATGGCTATGAGGCAACAGGGGTGCTGACATCGCTGCAGCGCAACACGCTGATCGGCAATTACAACGCCGATCAGGCCGAGTTCGGCTTTGAGACGATCACCGAGGCCGAAGCCGGAATCGAGATCACGCTGCCCACCAGATTGGTGCAGTTTGACCATTACGAGCCACCCTTCGTGCATTTTGCCGAAAAGGACGCGTCGGGTCTGCGGGTGATCCTGATTTCCGAACCGGGCGACCAAAGCAGCCTTTCGGCCATGTATGACATCCTGCAAACGTTGGAAGTGGTGCCAGCCGCGGGCGAGCGCAGCCGGAACGAGTCTGATTTCACCATCAACGCGGCGTCGGACACGGTGCAAAGCTTTGCCTATGCCATGGCCGACAAGGGCACGGTAAAGGGCTATCTGGTGGTGTGGACCCCGGCCGAAGCCGAGCGGATGGAGCGGATTTTGCCCGTGTTGCGCGCCAGTTTCCGCGCGATCGGTGACAAGGCGCTGGACCCCGGTCTGGTGCCGATGGACGCGGCGGCACGCTCGGGCCTGCTGTCCGGGCTGGAGGTCAAGACGCCCAAATTCTCGCGGTCCGGCTTTTTCGTCGATGCCAGAGGCACGGTTGTGACCACGGCCGAGGCGGTGGCGCAATGTGGCCGGGTGACGATTGAAAACGACACGGACGCGGTGGTGACGGCAAGCGATGCCAAGTCCGGTCTGGCAGTGCTGACGCCCGCCACACCGATGGCCCCGGCGGCCTTTGCCGGGTTTCAGACCAAGGCGGTGCGCAAGGGCGCGGAAGTTTCGGTTGCGGGCTATTCCTACGAGTCGAAACTGCCCGCGCCTGTGCTGACCTTTGGCACACTGGAGGATGACAAGGGGCTGAATGGCGAGACGGGCATGTTGCGGCTGGCCATTCCGGTGCTGCCGGGCGATGCAGGCGGTCCGGTGGTGGATGGCAGTGGCGCGGTGGTGGGCATGTTGTTGCCCGGCCTGTCAGGTGGTGCCAAGGTGCTGCCCGATGGCGTGGCCTTTGCCGCCACGGCGCAGGCGCTGACGCAGGCCTTGGCGGCAGCCGGGATCGTCACGACCCCCGCAGCCAGCCCGGCCATGGCCACCCCGGATGCACTGAACGCGCAGGCTTTGGGAATGACGGTTCTGGTGTCTTGCTGGGACTGAAAGCCGCAGGACTGTCTGAACAGGGGCAGGACTGTCTGAACAGGGGCAGGACTGTCTGAACAGGGGAAGGACTGCGGCTGCGCGTGACAGAAGTGGGGACAAGAAGGGCGAACCGATCAGACCCGCCCCCGCAGTAGTGGCGGATGCAGCATTCGCAGATGATTTTGGTTCCGGGCGTCCGTCAACCCGGCATCAGAGCATGGCCGACGCGCCTCAGGCCCGCCAGAACCTTGGCAACAGCACCACAAGGATCGCCAAAAGGCCCAGTCGGCCCAGAATCATCGCCAGCGACATCATCCAGACCGCAGCATCGGGGAAATCGACAAAGGTGCCGGTGCGCGCAACCAGCGGACCAATCCCGTAGCCGATGTTGCCGATCGAGGTCCAACTGGCCCAGACCGCCGAATACATATCGACGCCGGTCAGCGTCATCATCACCGCAAACACGCCCAGCAGCAGGATATAGCCGCTGATGAACAGGATCAGACCGTTGATCACGTCTTCCGCGACATTGCGACCTTCATATTTGACGGGCACGATCCGGCTTGGCGTTGCAATCTGGCGCACCGCCGCCGCCAGCGCCGAGGCGGCGAGTTGCACGCGAAACACGCTGAGGCCCGCCGCGGAAGAGCCAGAACAGGCCCCGATCACCCCGATGACAAACGCCACCACCAGCATGTAACCGCCCCATGAGGCAAAGCTGCCGGAATAGAACCCGGTCGACGACATGATCGACACCAGATTGAACAGCGTCTCGCGGAACGCCGGTTCCACCGCCACATCCGCACTGAGCACCCGCCAAAGCGTGACCGATCCCACCGCATAGGCAATCCAGCGCAGATAGGCACGGACCTGACTGTCGTACCACAGCGGGCGCGGTGATCCGTTGATCAGTTGCACAAAGCGGATGTAGGGCAGGCTGCCAAGGATCATGAAGAACGCCCCGGCATATTCGATCGCCCCCGGATATTTGGAAAACGAGGTATCAATGGGTGAAAAGCCGCCAGTGGCTATGGTGGCCATGCCACAAACCACCGCATCCAGCGGCGTCATCCCCAAGGCGCGGTAGGTGGCGGCACAGATCACCGTCATGCCGAAATAGACGATCACCAGTTGCCGCGCGATGTCGGTGGCGCGCGGCAGTGCTTTGCCAAAGGTGTCAAAGCCCTCGGTCCGGAAATACTGCATGCCGCCAACCCGCATCACCGGCAGAAAGATCATGGCGACAAAGGCGATGCCAAGGCCGCCAAAGCTGTTGAGCATGCCGCGCCACAGGTTCATGCCGGGCGGCAGAGTGTCCAGCCCGTCAATCACCGTCGATCCGGTGGTGGTAAAGCCCGAGGTCGCCTCGAAATAGGCGTCGGTGAAGGACAGATGCGGCTCTCCGAGCATCAGGGGCAAACCACCGAAAACCGGGATCAGCGACCAGATCGCCACCGTCAGCAAATACGCCTGCCGCAGGTTCAGCCCCTGCCCCAGCCCGTTTGTGGTGGCCATGGACAGCATCATGCCCAGACCGCCCGTCAGAATGGCGCTTTCCAGAAAGTCGATGCCGTTGGCCAGGCCAGAGCGATAATCAATGATCGCAGGGGCCAGCATCAGAATGGCCAGCACGATCAGGATACGCCCGACCACATAGACGATGGGTCTGAGGTCTATCATGGCTTTGGCTGATAGCGCCGCAGGGGCTTTGCGTCAATTCGGCGTTGTGGTCTGCATCTGCGGCAAGGCGGGGGTTTCACACCCCCGCGCGGCATTGGCCATGGGCCAATGCCACTTCCCCCGTGGGATATTTGCGCACAGAGGATGCAAATTTTCGGAAAATCCTACCGACTTAGCCGACGTGGTAGAGGCTGGCGAAAAGCCGGGGGTCCAGTGAATCCGCCGCAAAGGTTGGCCCTTCGGTCAGCACCGACACGGCGTCATGGCTGTGCAGGCTTTCCTGATGCGAGGCCACGATGCGGAAATCGCCAATGCGCGGATCGTCCTGAAGCGCCGCGCAGAAACTGCGGGCGGCGTCTTCGACAAAGATCGGGTTGGCGGCGTTCAATTCGGCAAAGGCCTGTTCGTCTTCGCGCTTTACCATCACCTGGGTTTCGGTGGGCACGGCCTGACGGGCCAGTTCGATCAGGTCCTCGAACCACAGGCAATCCTCGCCCACCAGTTCCACCGAAATCCGCGCAACCGAGCGTTGCGAATGCGGCGTTGCCAGTTGACCGCGGGTGCGGCGGGCGTGTTCAGACAGTTCAAGACTGCAGGGGCAGGTGCTGGAATAGACGAAATCAAGGTGCATCAGCCGCTTGCGCACCCCGCCCTTGTCGACCAGCTCCAAAGCGATATCATAGTATTGCCAGCCCGACAGGCCCGACCGCAGCGAGGCGACCTTGACCGGGAAGGAAAAGCGCATCTGAATGCGGGCGTCAAAGCTGCCCAGATCTTTCAGGTAATCCTCAAGCGCGTGTTCGATCACGCCAAAGCTGAAATCCCGTTCGGCATGGGCATAGAAAGACCGCATGATGCGGCTCATGTTGATGCCCTTTTTCTCGGCCTCCAGCGACACGGTGCCGGTCACGCTGGTTTCCAGGGAGACCGGGCCGTTGTCACGGGTGCGGTAGTTGATCGGCAGGCGGAAGTTGGAAATGCCGACGTGCTGGATCACCTGTTTTGCGCCGACGATCAGGCTGGATGGGCCGTTTTGCAGATCGGGCAGGCTGTCCTTGTAGGCATCCGTCACCGCGAAATCTGCCGGATAGGCGCGCGAGAGCACCGGATAGCCCGCCAGCAGCGCGCCCGCGTTCGGGTCCAGCGCCACAATCTCGGCATCGGTGGCACGGGTGGCCCACTGGCGCAGCGTTGCCAGCGCCGCCTCGACTTCGGCCCGGTTCGGGGCCTGTTCAAAATCCGGCATGTGAATGTTCATCGTGCGCTCCGTTTGCGGTGGCCGAGGTTTCATATAGGGCAGTTGCCCCGTATTCCCAAGCCTGTCCGAAACAATACGCAGCAAAGGCGACATTGGATGCAGGCGGCGCGCAGATTGCCGCCGATTCAGTCACAAAGCGCCCGTGACATGCGAAAATTCGCCAGCGCCACGCCATGGCGCTGCACGGTGCAGGCGGCGTCGGTCTGCCAGCCCATGCGCAGAAAGAACGGCCGCGCCATCAGGCTGGCATCGGTGGTCAGGCCTTGCAGGTTCAGGGTGCGGGCCTGATCCAGAATCGCGCCATGCAGGGCATCGGCCAGACCTTTGCCGCGCCGGTCAGGGGAGACGAAGGCCAGATCAAGCAGACCATCGCGGCGCAGCGACATAAAGCCTTCGGGGGCAGGATCGCAGGCGACAACGGTGATCAGGCCGGCCAGCCGATTGGCCCAAAGCGTGGCATCGGGCCGCGTAGGGGCCCAGGCGGCCCGTTCGATGGCCGTGTATTTCGGCGCGGCCCCGATGTGGACCGCGTCGAAGTAGATTTGCGCCAAAGCATCGGCATCGTCGGGCCGACAGGGGCGGATCTGCATCAGATCGCAGAGAGCGCGCTTTGCAGATCGGTGATCAGATCGCCCACGTCTTCCAGCCCCACCGACAGCCGGATCAGGCCGGGGGTGATGCCCAGTGCATCTTTTTGCGGTTGTGGCAGGCGTTGGTGCGTGGTGGTCGCGGGATGTGTGGCGATGGATTTGGCATCGCCCAGGTTGTTGGAAATCTTGACGATCTGCAGGGCGTTGCAGAATTTGAACGCCGCCTCTTTGCCACCCTTGATGTCGAATGTCACCAAGGTGCCGCCTGACCCCATCTGATCCATGGCCAGGGCATGCTGCGGGTGGCTGGGAAGGCCGGGGAAAATCACTTTCGAGATGCGAGGGTCCGCGGACAGCACTTCAGCGATTTTCAGCGCCCCGTCGGCCATCGCCCGGCAGCGCAGGTCCAGCGTGGCCATGCCGTTCAACATGATCCAGGCGGTAAAGGGGCTCATCGCGGCACCGGTGTGTTTCAGATAGGGTTCGGCCACTTTGCGCACGAAATCCCGGGTGCCGCAGATCACCCCACCCAGCGCGCGGCCCTGACCGTCGATGTGTTTGGTCGTGGAGTAAACCACCACATCCGCACCCTGTTCCACCGCGCGGCTGAAGACCGGGGTGGCAAAGACGTTGTCGACGATCACCAGCGCACCAACAGCATGAGCGATGTCGGACACAGCGCGGATGTCGACCAGTTCCAGCGTCGGGTTGGACATGGATTCGAAGAACACCGCCTTGGTGCCGGGGGTACAGGCCGCGCGCCATTGGTCCAGATCGGTGCCATCGACAAAGGTCACCTGCACGCCGTAGCGGGTCAGCACCTCTTCGAGGATATAAAGGCATGAGCCGAACAGCGCCTTTGACGACACCACATGATCGCCCGCGCGCAGCATCGACACCAGGGCGCCGTTGACCGCCGCCATGCCCGAGGCGGTGGCGAAAGCGTCTTCGGTGCCCTCAAGCGCGGCGATGCGGTCTTCGAACATGCGGGTGGTGGGGTTGCCGTAGCGGGCATAGATGAATTCATCGTCGCCGGCCTTGATGAACCGCTCTTCGGCGGATTCGGCGGTGGGGTAAACGAAGCCCTGCGTCAGAAAAATGGCCTCGGCCATCTCGCCGTACTGGCTGCGGCGGCTGCCCTCATGCACCAGTTTGGTGCGCGTTTTCCACGTGTCGCTCATGTCCATGCCCCATTTGGCCCTTTGGCCATAGAAAAACCCCGAAACCTAAGGGGGCTTCGGGGTCGCAAGAACCCTGACCCTCTTTAGCGGTTTGTTTAACGTGGCCCGCAATCCGGTAACAAAGCGCCACGTCGGGCGGGATAGCGCGCAGGGCGGGCGCTGTCAACATGGGCGTCGGCACGGGCGTCATACCGTTGTGACGGCGCTGTAACGGGGCGTTCATGCGGACGCGGCAAGCTGTGGCAAATCACCGGAGCATCCGATGCCTGACAGCCCTGCCCCGTTTCGCGTGGATGTGACACCCCACGGCCTGCGGTTCGACCCTGTGGCCTTGCAGCAGGCGCTGCGCAACTTGCCCGGCGATGTGCCGGTGGTGGTGATGGTCCATGGCTATCGCTTTGCGCCGGACGTGGCGGGGAATTGCCCGCATCGACACATTTTCTCGCTGTCGCCGCCGATGGCGGACCGGACCGCGATCAGCTGGCCGCGCCAACTGGCCGGGGCCGGGCTGTTGATCGGGTTCGGCTGGCCCGCGCGGGGTGGGCTGATCAGGGCCAGTCAGCGCGCCCGCGCGGCAGGGCGGGGTCTGGCGGAACTGGCGGCGGTGATCCGCAGCCTTGGGCCGGGGCGATTGGTCCATGTGATCGCGCATTCGCTGGGGGCACGGGTGGCCTTGGCGGCGCTGTTGCATGCACGGCCGGGCGATCTTGACCGCTTGATCCTGCTGGCCGGGGCGGAAACCCGGCGGCCTGCGCGGGCCGCCATGGCCAGTGCCGCGGGGCGCGCGGTGCAGGTGTTCAACATCACCACACGCGAAAATGACCTGTTCGACTTTCTGTTTGAATGGCTTGCCGGGGCCGGGCTGGACACCGCGATTGGCCAGGGCCTGCGGGCGGATCTGCCCAACTGGCTGGACCTGCAGATGGATCAACCGGCCACCTTGGCCGCACTGGCGCGGCTGGGTCACGCTTTGCCGCCCGCACCGGCGCGGATTTGCCATTGGTCGCCCTATCGGCGGCCCGGAGCCTTTGGGCTGTACCGCGCGCTGTTGGCGGGCGGGCTCTCGGCACAGGTGCTGCGGGCGGCCTTGCCAGAGCGGGCCGATCCGCGGTGGTCGCGACTGTGGCCCGCGCGATGGCGGGGCATCCGCGCCATGTGAAGGTGTGCTGCATCCCGGTCGGCGGGGGTTTCACACCCCCGCACCCCCGTGGGATATTTCAGGACAGATGAAAAATTTGAGACAAGTTTTAGCGGTTCAGGAATGCGCCCCGGTGTCGATGCCGTCTTGAACGGTGCGGATCAAGGCAGACATCACGATGTGGGACAGCAGCGGCAGCAGCCCGAAGTACAGCAGCCACATCGTTTCCGAGGCGTGCTGGATCAGCGTTTCGTTCAGAAGGACCATCGACAGATTGTAGATCGCCATGACGCGGGCCATGGTGCCGTCGGCGGCGCGCATCTGCGGCGCGGGCCAATGGAACCGCACAAGGGCAGCGCGGCCTGTGATCACGTCAAACGTGTAAAGTGCCGCCATCAGCAGGAAATAAAGGCTGAGAAAGCGTTGACACAGCGCCGGATCAGCCAGCGCGATCAGCAAAGCCAGCAGGCCCGGACCGATCAGCAGCACGGCGATCACCGTGGCACGCGGCGTCAGCAGGCGGCGGGTCTTGCGGATGTCGCTGTCGGCCCGCAGGGCAAAGCGCAACCCCATTGCCGCGATGAACGCCACCATGAAACTGGCGCGCGGATCATCCAGCCCCACCCGCAGCAGCGGCCACAAGAACAGGATCAGCAGTCCCGGCAGCAGGATGTCCACGGGCAACGGGGCCGAACGGCGGAAGGTTCCGATGAAATTGTAAAGACTGTTGGACAGATCCGTCAGCATTCCGCGCCCCTTTTTGACAGGCGCCAGAATTTCGCCACCTCCCGGCAAGGGTGCGGCACAAATGCGGCAAAATCAGGTCGATGCCGGGCGCGCGGGAAACAGTGTGTCGGCGTTTGTCAGCCAATGCGGGCTCTATTCCTGCGGCGGGTCGGCCAGCGCATAGCGTTCGAACACTTTGGACTGTGTCATGAAGAATGCAAAGATCGCCAGCGTCAGCCCGAAGGTCTTGAAATTCACCCATGCCTCGGTGGAGAACAGGCGCCAGACCAGTTCATTCGACAGGGCCAGCGCGAAGAAAACGGCGCACAGGCGGCGGGTGATGATCATCCAGCCTTCGGTTTGCAGCGGCAGCGCCTCTTCCATCACCAGCTTCAGGTAGGATTGCCCGCGCAGAAGGCCAAATCCAAGCAG
>CAZCFC010000041.1:0-5159 GCA_964497815.1 uncultured Cypionkella sp. | reverse complement strand
AGCGCCAAAGGCCAGATACAGCAGCGTCGGCTTCATCTTGATGAAGCGTTCGTCGTTCAGCCAGACCGACAGGCCCCCCATCACCACGACCAGAATCAGCGTCAGCATCTGCATTTTGGACAGATGCCCTGTCAACCGCCACAGGATCACCGTGGTTAACGCAATCACCGCGACAAACACCGCTGTCATCACGATAAAGCCGGAATAGTCATTGCCCAGAATGTGGAAAGTCCGGTCCTTGAAGTACCGGAACCCGCCGAAAAACAGCACGATCGGCCCCAGTTCCAGCGCCAGTTTCAGCATCGGATTGATTTTCTTCATCAGCTACCGCCCCATTCCATCACCACGGCCCCCAGTGCAATCAGGCTCATCAGCCCAACCCGCACCCTGCCCACCTTTTCGCCCAGAACCAGCCAGCCGATCAAGGCGGCAAAGACGGTCGAGGTTTCGCGCAGTACCGCCGCTTCGCCCACCTTGTCCAGACGCGTGGCCAGCATGATGGCACCAAAGCTGAAATAGGCGACGAAGGCCCCCAATACACCCCTTTTCAGCAAGGGAATCAGATCAGCACGCGCAACTGTGATCCAGCGCCGCCAGGTGACGGCGGGGATGAAGACGCCGTCGATCATGAAAAACCACGCAAGAAAGGTAAAGGGATCTGCGGTGGCGCGGATGCCCCATGCATCATAGGTGGTATAGGCCGCAACCAGCGCCCCGGTGGCAAAAGCAAAGCCCAGCGCCGGGACAAGGGTGTCGCGGTCTTGCTGGATGTAGCGCAGATTGTAGGCGGCAAGACCCAGAATGCCCGCCACCAACAGCGCCACACCGCCCCATTGCAGGGCCGCATACTGTTCGCCAAACACCAGCCCAGCGCCCATCACCGTGAACAGTGGCCCGGTGCCACGCACGACAGGGTAGACCACGGTATAGGCACCGCGGGTGTAGGTCATCGCCTGCAACACCTTGTAGACGGCGTGGATGACGAAGGCCCCGGCAAAGATCGGCCACATATGGGGTTCGGGCCATGGCACCACGAACAGCGCGAAAGGGGCAGCAATCACGCCATAGCTTGCGTCAATGACCGCCCGCGACAGCCACGGATCATGCCGCCCCTTTTGCAGCGCGCCGAACAGCGCATGCAGCACCGCAGCCATCAGCGCCAGCGCCAAAGCCACGTCACGTCCCTGTGGCGTGCCTGCGACAGAGATCAGCCATGCGCTCATGCCGGGGCACCGGGGGCCAGGTGGACGCAGCGGTAAGGCGTGGTGTGTTCAAGACAAAGCGGCTGGAAATCATAGGCGGCCAACGGGCCTGACAGCGTCATGCGGTCACGCTTTGGGTCAAATCGCGTGATCACCCGGCGGTCGGCGGCAGTGATGCTGCGGGCCCCAGGGTTGCGCGGCACAAGGGCCGTCTTGCGGGTGACATGATGGGTCAGCGCAAACGGCTGGCGGGCCATGCGCAAGACCGGATGCAGGCCCATCCGCCGGATCAGCGCCAAGGTGGCGCCTAGATTGGACAGCAGGGTCTGGCGCAGATCGGCGGTGGCCAAGGGCGCGCCGTCAGCGTCCCGGAATGAAAAGCGCAGGCGTTTGTCCAGGGTGACCTGACCCGTCGCACCTGCGGTGTCCTGCCCCAGATGGCCGGACCGAAAGGCCACCACTGCGGCGCTGTCGCTCCATTGTTGCAGGTTGAACAGGCCAAGGTCGGGCTGCATCACCATCGCAGCCAGAACCGCGGTGGCATCGCCCGCGATGGTTTGGCCCGGCGTCGGCGCGCACAGGGCCATGACCTGCAGGTGCAGATGCGGGCCCAGACTGGCATCGCGGGCCTCGGCCATGAACAGCCCCATCGCGGCGCGGCCCGCGCCCGTCAGCACCGGGAAAACGTCTTGCCCGGCAAAGGCCCGGGTCACGACGCCCGCCGCGCCGTGGCCGGTGATCAGCAGGCTGTGGCCGTTGTAAACATGGTAGGGCTGCGGCAATTCGCCCCCTGCAACCGCCACTGTCCCGGCAATCGGAAACCGCCAGAACAGCGGATGCGCCCGCGGGTCAGACATCAGTCTGCAAGGCCCACCAAGGCCTTGGCGAACTCGGCCGGATCAAACGGGGCCAGATCGTCGATCTGCTCTCCCACGCCAATCGCGTGGATCGGCAGGCCGAACTTGTCGGCCAGCGCCACCAGCACCCCCCCTTTTGCGGTGCCATCCAGCTTGGTCATCACCAGACCCGACACATCCGCGATCTTGCGGAAAATCTCGACCTGATTGATGGCGTTCTGGCCGGTGGTGGCGTCCAGCACCAGCAGCGTGTTGTGCGGCGCGGTCGGGTCCACCTTGCGGATCACGCGGACAATCTTGGACAGCTCTTCCATCAGATCCTGCCGGTTCTGCAAACGACCAGCGGTGTCGATCATCAGCAGATCCGCCCCATCGGCCTGCGCCTTGGTCAGGGCGTCAAACGCCAGACTGGCCGGATCAGAGCCTTCGGGCGCGGTCAGCACCGGCACCCCGGCGCGGCTGCCCCAGACCTGCAACTGTTCCACCGCCGCCGCCCGAAAGGTATCGCCCGCCGCAATCACCACCGTTTTGCCAGCGGCCTTGAACTGCGACGCCAGCTTGCCAATGGTCGTGGTCTTGCCCGAACCATTGACCCCCACCACCAGTACCACCTGCGGCTTTTGCGGATAAAGCGGCAGCGGCCGGGCCACGGGGGTCATGATGCGGGTGATCTCGGCGGCCAGGGCTGCGCGCAATTCGGGCGTGGAAATGCGCTTGCCAAAACGGCCTTCCGCAATGTTGGCGGTGACACGGGTGGCGGTTTCGACGCCCATGTCGGCACTGATCAGCATCTCTTCCAGGCTTTCCAGCATGGCGTCGTCCAGAACACGGCGGGGCTCGTCGCTGCGGCCCAACAGCCGCCCGATCAGCCCCGGCTTTTCCGTCTGGGCCGTTTCGGGTTCTGGCGCGGGCCGCGCCGAAGTTGCGGGCGCTTGCGCCACCAAAGCCTCAAGCCCCTCACCGATCTTGTCGGACGAGCGGAACATCCGGTCTTTCAGCTTTTTGAAGAAGGACATGGGGGGCCTCGGTTTGGGGTTTGCTTCAGTTAGTCAATTTGGACAGGGTTTGAAAGGGTCAGCCATGGGCTGTGGGCCAATAGGTCAGACTTCCCAGCAGGATCAGTGCCTGTCCCAAGGCATAGGCGGGCCACAAGACCCGTGAAAGCGCCCTTTGCCAAGGCGGGGCGGTCACAGCAAACAACCGCAGCACAAGCAGCAGATCCGACAGCACGAACAGCCCCACTCCGCCCCAGATCACCCCGCGCCCGTCGCCGGGGGGCAGCGTTGCGGCGGCGGCAGCCATCAGTGCGATCACCACAACATAGCCCCGCACGGGCAGGCGCAGCGCCCCGGTGCGCGGGCCAAGCCAGATCCCGGTCAAGATCAGCAGCGCCAGCAGGCCCAACAGACCTGTGCCCTGCCACAGGGTCAGGCCGCCATCTGCGCCCCGGAATGCGTCGGCGTACATCAGATGGCCCGCCGCAAAGAACGCCATTCCGGCCAGAAACGCGGGCTTTCCGGGCCGCGACAGGGCAAAGTCGCCCAGCGCCCCCAAAGCCAGCCCTATCGCAATCGGCAAGACACCGGCGTTGCCCGCTATCGCCGCCATAACGGCCACCGGGGCGGTTTTCGCCACCGATCCGGCCATGGAAACCCGATCCTTGTGCGACCACAGCGCCCAATAGGCCAGAAAAGCGGCACCCCCCAGCAGCCCCGCACCCGCATGGATTTCCGAAAGCGTCATCTGCGGCTCCTTGGCACTGGTGCTGTCAGCATCCCATGCTAAATTGCGGCGATGCAAGGGAAGACCCGACGTCCGGTTCCGATGGCGCTGTTTGCGCTGGCCTCGATCACGCCATTGGTGCTGTTCGGGCTGGGGATTGCGTGGGGTGGTGTCTGGGTGCTGGCGGGGCTGGCCTATATGACGGTGTTCGCCGCCCTGTTGGACCAGATCGCGGCGCTGTTTGTGGGCGATGCGCCCGATGGGGCCGAGTTTCCCGCCGCCGACGCCTTGCTGGTGGTGCTGGGTCTGGGGGCGCTGGCGCTGATGCCGCTGTCGGTCTGGGCGATTGCGGGGGACTCGGGCCTGTCGGGCTGGGGGCGGTTTGCGGTGTTTCTGGGCGCAGGACTTTGGCTTGGTCAGGTGGCAAACCCCACCGCGCATGAACTGATCCACAGGCCGGAGCGGGCGCTGTTCCGGTTGGGGGCGCTGGTTTATTGCGTGCTGCTGTTCGGACATCATACGTCTGCCCACCGCCTTGTGCATCATCGCCACGCCGCCAGTGCCGAGGACCCCAATTCGGCCCGCTCGGGCGAGGGCTATTATGCCTTTCTGATCCGGGCATGGCTGGGCAGTTTCCGCAAAGGCTGGCAGGCGGAAACCGCGTTGCGGGCGCGGGCAAAGCGGCGCGGACCGCACCCTTACGCGTTTTATATCGGGCTGGCGGGGCTGTGTGTGGCCTTGGGTTTTGCGATTGCCGGGGTTTGGGGGGCGCTCAGCTGGATCGTGCTGGCCTTTCATGCGCAAAGCCAGTTGATGCTGTCGGATTACGTGCAGCACTACGGTCTGACCCGCGCGCGCCGGCCCGATGGGCGGCTGGAGCCGGTGGACGCGCGTCACAGCTGGAACGCGCCTCACTGGTTTTCGTCGGCCTTCATGCTGAACGCACCGCGCCATTCCGATCACCACGCCCACCCGGCCCGGCCCTACCCCGCGCTGCGCCTGCCCCCGGCCACCGACGCGCCGCATCTGCCGTGGCCGCTGCCGATGGCCTGCATGATGGCGCTGTGCCCGCCGGTCTGGAAGCGGGCCATCCGCCCGCACCTGAACCGCTGGCGCATCGCCGCCGATCCTGCGGCATAGGGCTGGCAGGTGGTGCAGGGTTGCGGCAAGTTGGTGCAAATCCGGAGAATTTCCATGCGCCTGATCGCCCTTTTCCTTGCCCTGCTGCCCCTGCATGCGCGGGCCGATACGCTGATGACGGCGGCAGAGTTTGAAAGCCTTGTGACCGGCAAAGTGATGGATTTCGCGCAGGGCGGTCAGGTCTGGGGCACTGAGCAATACAAGCCGAACCGCCGCGTCCTCTGGGCCTTCACCGCCG